>CAYODK010000040.1:0-31263 GCA_964402695.1 uncultured Verrucomicrobiota bacterium | reverse complement strand
CGACGGCGTCGACTTCCGCCTCCGCGAGGGATCCTCGCTCGGGATCGTCGGCGAAAGCGGCTCGGGCAAGACCACCGCCGCCTTCGCGGTGCTGCGCCTGATCGCCCGCGGCGCGGCCGACCTCCGCGGCTCCATCGTCTTCGCGGGGCGGAACCTCGCGGACCTGCCGTCCGCCGCCGTGCGGCCGTTGCGGCGCAACCTGCAGGTCGTCTTCCAGGACCCGTTCGGTTCGCTGAGCCCGCGGATGTCCGTCGGGCAGATCGTCGCCGAGGGCCTCGAACTGCACCGGCCGGACCTCGACGAGGGCGGGCGCGACGCGGAGGTCGCCGACACGCTGCGCCGGGTCGGGCTCGATCCGGAGGCTCGCCACCGCTACCCGCACGAGTTCTCCGGCGGCCAGCGCCAGCGCATCGCGCTCGCCCGCGCCCTGGTGCTGCGGCCGAAGGTGCTGATCCTCGACGAGCCGACCTCGGCGCTCGACCTGACGCTGCAGAAGGAGATCCTCGACCTCCTGCGCGACCTTCAGGCGCGCGAGCGGCTCGCCTACGTCTTCATCAGCCACGACCTCCGCGTGATCCGCGCGCTGTGCCACGACGTGCTCGTGATGCGCGCCGGGCGCGTCGTCGAGCAGGGCCCGGCGGACCGCATCTTCGGCGCGCCGGCGGACGACTACACGCGCGCCCTCCTCGCCGCGGCCTTCGAGTTCAAGACCGTCGGGAGGGACGCGGCGTGATCCGGCTCGACCCGATGACCCGCCGCCGCCTCGCGGTCTTCCGCGCGAACCGCCGCGGCGTCTGGTCGCTCCGGATCTTCCTGCTTCTCCTCGCCGTCGCGCTGCCGGCGGAGTTCGTCGCCAACGACCGTCCGCTCGCGGTGCGCGCCGGGGGCCGCTGGTTCTTCCCGGCGTTGCGCGACGTGCCCGAGACGGCGCTCGGCGGGGTCTTTGCGACGCCGGCGGACTTCCGCGATCCTCACGTCGCGGAGGACCTCGTCGCAAAGACCGGCGGCCGCATCTGGTGGGCGCCGGTGCCGTACGCGCACGAGACGGTCGACCTCGAGTCCGAGACCCCGGCGCCGGCGCCGCCGTCGCGCCGGCACTGGCTGGGCACGGACGACCAGGGGCGCGACGTGCTCGCGCGCGCGATCCACGGGCTCCGACTCTCGATCCTCTTCGGGTTCACGCTGACGGCGCTCAGCACGGCGGTCGGCGTGCTGCTCGGCCTCTGGCAGGGCTACGCGGGGGGCTGGGTCGACCTCGTGATGCAGCGCTTCATGGAGCTGTGGGGCGCCATGCCGCGCCTCTACGTCCTGATCATCATGTCCACCGTCATCGAGCCGAGCTTCGGAACGCTGCTCGGGATCCTGCTGCTCTTCTCGTGGATGAGCCTCGTGCACGTTGTCCGCGCCGAGACGCTCCGCGCGCGCAACCTCGACTACGTCCGCGCCGCCCGCGCGCTGGGCCTCTCCGGCTTCCGCACGGCGATGCGCCACGTGCTGCCCAACTCGATCGTCGCGGCGATGACCTACCTTCCGTTCATCCTCGCCGGGTCGCTGACGACGCTGACCTCGCTCGACTTCCTCGGCCTCGGCCTGCCGCCGGGGTCGCCGTCGCTCGGCGAGATGCTCCAGCAGGGCAAGGCGAACCTGCACGCGCCGTGGCTGGGCCTGACGGCCTTCGCGGTGCTGGCCGTCCTCTTCACCCTGGTGGTCTTCATCGGCGAGGCCGTTCGCGATGCGTTTGATCCGCGGAAGTCCGCGGGGGGGAGGGCGTCGTGACCGCCTACATCCTCCGCCGACTGCTGCTGCTGGTTCCGACGCTCTTCGGCATCCTGCTGATCAACTTCGCGATCATCCAATTCGCACCCGGCGGGCCGGTCGAGCAGATCATCGCGCAGGTCCGCGGCCTCGACGCCGACGCCGCCGGCCGCATCAGCGGGGCGACGGGACGCGAGACGGCGTCCGGTGGGCCCGCCTCGCGCTACCGCGGCGCGCAGGGCCTCGACCCCGAGTTCATCCGGAGCCTGGAGAAGCAGTTCGGCTTCGACCAGCCGGCGCACACGCGCTTCCTGCGGATGTGCCGCGACTACCTGACCTTCGACTTCGGCCACAGCTACTACCGCGACCGGTCGGTGCTGCAGCTGATCCGCGAGACGCTCCCGGTGTCCGTGTCGCTGGGCCTCTGGTCGACGCTGCTGATCTACGCGATCTCGATCCCGCTCGGCATCCGCAAGGCGGTGCGCGACGGCAGCCGCTTCGATTCGTGGACCAGCGCGCTCGTGGTCGCGGGCAACGCAATCCCGAGCTTCCTCTTCGCCGTCCTGCTCGTGATCGTCTTCGCCGGCGGACGCTATCTCGACTGGTTCCCCCTCCGCGGCCTGACGTCGGAGGACTGGGCGTCGCTCTCGTGGGGCGGGCGGATCCTCGACTACGCGTGGCACCTCGTGCTGCCCGTCACGACGATCACCATCGGCGGGTTCGCGACGCTGACGATGCTGACGAAGAACTCGTTCCTCGACCAGATCCACCTGCAGTACGTCACGACCGCGTACGCGAAGGGCTGCACGCCGCGGCAGGCGCTCTACGGGCACGTCTTCCGCAATGCGATGCTGATCGTGATCTCCGGCTTCCCCGCGGCGCTGATCATGACGCTCTTCACCGGCTCCGTCCTCGTCGAGGTCATCTTCAGTCTCGACGGCATCGGGCTCCTCGGCTTCGACGCCGCCCTCAAGCGCGACTACCCGGTCATGATGGGCACGCTGTTCATCTTCGAGCTGCTCGCGCTGCTTCTGAACCTGCTCAGCGACGTGATCTACACCGTCATCGATCCGCGGATCGACTTCGAGGGCCGGTAGGGCGGGGATTCACACGGAGACGCAGAGACACAGAGGAACCGCGGACACGGGAAGTGAACAAGGTGGGCGTCCCGCCGGGCTTGTGGAGTGACGGGGGCCGGGAAGTGAGTGAGGTTGGCGTCCCACCGGGCTTGTGGAGTGACGGAGGCCGGGAGGTGAGTGAGGCTGGCGTCCCACCGGGCTTGTCCCGGTGGGGGCCGAAAACGGGCGAAGGCGCCAAGAACGCGAAGACGACGGGGGCGGGAGCGGGATGGGGAGGGCCGGCGGCCCCGCCGGCCGCGGGAAGCGACACCAAGACGCAAAGGACGCAAAGGTGGAAGCGAACAGGACAGACAGGATGAGAAGAACGTCAACGGCGATCCGGGCGCCGCTCCGGGCTCTCTTCTTTCAGGTTTCAGGCTTCCTCCCTCATCCTTCCTCTTTGCGTCCTTTGCGTCTTTGTGTCGTCTTCTTCCTCCTTGCCGCCGCGGGCGCGCGGGGGGAGTGGACCAACGGGATCTGGTGCGGCCACGGGCTGGCGCTGCACGGCGACCTCAAGTACCCGGCGGACTTCACACATTTCGACTACGTCAACCCCGACGCGCCGAAGGGCGGGACGATCCGCCTCGAGGACGAGGGCGGCTTCGACACGCTCCACCCGTTCATCCCCCGCGGCGCGCCGCCGTCGCCGATCGCGATGTCGCTGCCCTACGAAACGCTGGCCGTCAACAGCGAGGATGAGCCATTCTCGGTCTACGGCCTGCTCGCCGGCCAGATCGAGATGCCGACCAACCGCGCGTGGGTCGCCTACCGGATCCGCCCGGAGGCGCGGTGGCACGACGGCCGGCCGGTGACGGCGGACGACGCGATCTTCTCGCTGAACGTGCTTCGCGAAAAGGGCCTGCCGATGTACCGGCTCTATTACAAGGACGTCGTCTCCGTCGAGAAGCTCGGCGACCGGCACGTCCGCTTCCATTTCCCGACGAACGAGATCAACCCTGAGCTTCCGCTGATCATGGGGCAGCTGCCGATCCTGCCCGCGCACGGGTGGGCGACGCGCGACTTCTCCGCGACGACGCTCGACCCGCCGCTCGGAAGCGGTCCGTACAGGATCACGCAGGTCGAGGCCAACCGCTTCATCGTGTTCCAGCGGATGACCAATTACTGGGGCCGCGACATCGGGCCGTGCCGCGGCATGTACAACTTCGACACCGTCCGCTTCGACTTCTACCGCGACTCGACCGTCGCGCACGAGGCTTTCAAGACCGGCGCCTACGACTGGCAGATCGAGATGAGCGCGAAGACCTGGGCGACGGGCTACGACCTGCCCGAGCGCGACGCGGGCGTGCTGCGCTGCGAGCTGTTCCCGAGCGGCCGGATCGCCTGGATGCAGGGCTTCGTCTTCAACCTCCGCCGCCCGCTCTTCGCCGACCGCCGCGTCCGCCGCGCCATCGCGCTCGCCTTCGACTTCGAGTGGGCCAACCGCGCGCTCTTCCACGGGCAGTACACGCGGTGCCGGAGCTATTTCGGCAACTCGGAGCTGGAGGCGAAGGGGCCCGCGGAGGGCGGTGAGCTGGAGCGGCTGCGGGACGTGAAGCGCGAGTTCCCGGACGACGTGCCGGACGAGGTCTTCGGCCCCGAGTTCACGCCGGCGTCGACCGATGCCGCCGGCGGCGAGCGCGCGCACCGCCTGTCGGTCCGGCGGAACCTGGTCGAGGCCCTCGGCCTCCTGCGCGAGGCGGGCTGGACGCCGCGCGCGGGCGACGGCCGGCTCGTGCACGCGACGATGAAGGACGCCGCCGGCCGGCCGCTGGAGTTCGATTTCGAGATCCTGCTCGTGCAGCCGACCTTCGAGCGCGTGGCGCTGCCGCTGCGGCTCTCGCTGCGGCGCCTCGGCATCGAGGCGCGGGTGCGGACCGTCGACATGTCCGTCTACATGAACCGCATCCTCGAGTACGACTACGACATGATCACCGGCCACTGGCCGCAGAGCGAGAGCCCGGGCAACGAGCAGCGCGACTTCTGGCACTCGATCTCGGCGGGGCAGAAGGGCTCGCGCAATTTCGCCGGGATCCGCAACCCGGCGGTCGACCGGCTCGTCGAGGAGGTCATCCGCGCGCCGGACCGACGAAGCCTCGTCGATGCGACGCGCGCGATGGACCGCCTGCTGCAGTGGGGCCACTACTGCATTCCGAACTGGTACCTGCCCGTCGAGCGCATCGCCTTCTGGGACCGGTTCGGCTACCCGCCGCCGACCGAGAAGGCCGGGACGCTCTGGACCTGGTGGTGGGTCGACGCCGAGAAGGACTCGACCCTCGCCGCCCGCCGCGCCGCCGTGCGGGGAAAGTGACGCCGCGAGGCTGGATTTCGCGGGCACGTTCGGGTAGAACGGCCGGAACCCAAACCGGAGAAGGTGCACATGAGGACATCGCGTCGATCGTTCCTGAAGTCCGCGGCGGCCACGGCGGCGGCCCCGTTCATCCTGCCCTCGCACATCTGGGCGGCGGAGACGAAGCCCAACGACCGGATCACGATGGCCTGCATCGGCATGGGCAAGCAGTCGCGCGGGCTGCTGGGCAACTTCATGTGGCGGACGCAGGTGCTGGCCGTGTGCGATGTCGATTCCACGCGCCGTCTCGACGCCCAGAAGAAGGCGGTCAAGTTCTACACCGAGAACCCGGACAAGGGCTCGAAGGACGTCGCCGCCGTCAACGACTTCCGCGAGATCATCGCCCGGAAGGATATCGACGCCGTCTGCATCGCGACGCCGGATCACTGGCACGCGATCATCACGCTCGCCGCGCTCAAGTCCGGCAAGGACGTCTACTGCGAGAAGCCGCTGACGCACAACATCCATGAGGCCATCGAGGTCATGAAGGCGGTCGACGCGAACAAGCGCGTGCTGCAGACCGGCTCGATGCAAAGGTCGTCGAAGGAGTTCCGGATCGCGTGCGAACTGGTGCAGAACGGCGCGATCGGCAAGCTGCAGCGCGTCGAGTGCCAGTTCGGCGATCCCGGCGTCCCGTGCGACCTGCCGGAGGAGCCGGTCGAGCCCGGCCTCGACTGGAACCTCTGGGTCGGCCCCGCGCAGATGCGCCCGTACAACTCGATCCTCGCCCCGCGCGGCATCCACGACCACTTCCCGTCGTGGCGCAAGTACCGCGAGTTCGGCGGCGGCATGGTGACGGACTGGGGCGCGCACCACCTCGACATCGCGCAGTGGGGCCTGGGCATGGACAATAGCGGCCCGGTCGAGATCCGTCCCCCGGCGAAGGCCGGCGACAAGCGCGGCGCAACGCTGGTCTACGCCAACGGCGTGACGGTGACGCACAAGGACGGCTTCGGCGTCCACTTCTTCGGCGCCGACGGCGAGGTGAAGGTCAACCGCGGCAAGTTCGAGTTCATCCGGCAGGGCCAGGTGATCGCGTCCTCGACCGAGAAGGGCAAGAAGACCTCCTGCGCCGCCGAGGTGGCGAAGGCGGAGAAGGAGTTCCTCGTCGACGCGAAGATCAAGCTCTACGAGAGCAAGTCGCACTGCGACGACTTCCTCGAGCGCGTCCAGGACCGCCGGAAGCCCATCACGAGCGAGATCGTCGGCGGCCGCAGCGTGATCTGCTGCCACCTGATGAATCTGGCCTACTACCACAACCAGGTGATCAAGTGGGATCCCGCGAAGTGCGCCTTCGCCGGCGGCACGGGCAATCCCGCGTGGCTCACGCGCGATTACCGCGGCCCCTGGTCGGCCTGACCGTTCGCGCGGTCCGGCGGCGCCCAAATCCTGGGCCAAGCTTGGTCGATCAGGAACGGACGATGCTTCGAGGGCCATCTGCACGGCCGCGACGGAGCGCAGCCCTCCATCCCTGTCCTCCCGTATCTCTATGGAACGGGCCTGGAGGGCCGCGCTCTGTCGCGGCCGTATCCATGCGTATGGGAGACGGGTCCTGTCTCATGTGCCGCGACTGGCCGATGATCAGGGCCGCGGCCCCGGCCTTGACGCCCGCGGCCCCGGATGTTTTACTGGTCATATGATCGTTGACCAGCCAAATGCATGTCAGGCCCGGAGGGTGGGCCCATGATGGCGGAGCGGTGGGGACGGTCCACCGTTGCGGGGGCGCTGGCGGCCCTGGCCGGCCTGGCCGGAACGGTTGCGGCGGCGCCTGCGCAGGGGGGGGACGCGCGATACCGCCCCCTGGCCTTTCGTCCCGAGGCCGAATGGTACGGGTCGCCGTTCTGGACGGGGCCGGACTGGACGCGCGTCGGCAGGGACTGGCACCACCCGGGGAACGACACGCCGAGCGTGCGGCGATTCGAATGCGCGCGCGACGGACGCGTGTCGGTCACCGGTCGTGTCTTCAAGCTCCATCGCAGCGGGGACGGCATCCGCGCGACGATCCGTCACAACGACCGCGACGCGTGGTCGGTGGAGATCGACGGGGCCGACGGCGCCGGCGTCGTCCACCGCGTCGAACTCGACGTGAAGGCGGGCGATGCGATCCGCTTCATCGTCCACAAGCGCGGCAACATTGGCTGCGACACGACCGGCTGGGACCCCGCGGTCGTGTACGCGGATGGCGGGGCGTTCCGCGCCTCGGCGGCGTTCGCGGCCAAGCAGGGCGGGGGAGGGTGGTTCTACGAGCAGGAGGGCGAGGGCGCTGCGTCCCCCGCGGTTCCGGAGGCGGCCGCGCCGGAACGTCCGCCCGCGCCGCCGGCCCCGGCGCTGGCGGCGCTCCTGGACGCCCGGGCCGGCGAACTTGCGCCGTCGACCGAGCCGGCGCTGCTCGCGATGGTGCTGGAGGAGTGGTGGCGGGAGGACGGACTCGACGACGCCGTCGCCTCGTACCGGGCGGCGGCGAGCAACCACCTCGTCCGCGTCCGCGCGCTGGCTGCGCTCGCCGGCTCGCCGCCGGCGGACCCGGAGAGCCTCGCCGCGGCCTCGCCGCAGTCGGTCGACGACTGGCGCCTGCACTACCTCCGCGTCCGCGCCCTGAAGCGTGAGCTGATGATCGGCCGTCCCGAGATGCGGTTCGGCGAGTTGCTCGTCTGCAAGCGCCGCATGCCGTCCTACGCGCACCTCGTCGCGCAGTATTACGGCTGGCGGCAGAGGGCGGGCGGCGGCCTCCACGCGCTGGCGCGGCCGGGGCGCTCGCTTGCCGCGCGGCCGCTCGCCGGCACCCTCCCGCCGGGGAGCTGTCTCGAGCCGCGCGTTCATCCGGACGGGCGGCGCGTCCTGTTCGCCTTCGTCGCGTGCGACCTGACCACGCCCGAGCCGACATCGCTACCCGTGAACGAGGCCGGCCCCGACGAGCGATACTTCCATCTGTACGAGGTGGGCGCCGACGGCGCCGGCCTGCGCCAGCTCACGCGCGGGCCCTACGACGACCTGATGGCCGACTACCTGCCCGACGGCGGCCTCGTCTTCTGCTCGACACGCCGGAAGGGCTACTCGCGGTGCTTCGGGCCGCAGTACAGCCCGCGGTGGGACACCTACACGCTGCACCGCGCCGACGGCGACGGCGGCAACATCCGCACGCTCTCGTGGAACGACGTCAGCGAGTGGTTCCCTGCGGTGGGGCACGGCGGCGAGATCCTCTTCGCCCGCTGGGATTACATCGACCGCGATGCGGTGACGCACCAGAACCTCTGGTCGTGCCGGCCGGACGGCACGAACCCGATGGCCGTCTGGGGCAACGGTCTCCCCAAGCCGCATTGCACGTTCCAGGCGCGTCCGGTGCCCGGCTCGCACAAGCTGGTCTTCATCGCGTCGGCGCATCACTCGATCACGGCCGGGCCGGTGTGCCTGCTCGATCCGACGATCGGCCTCAACGCCCCCGAGGCGGTCGAGCGCGTCACGCCGCTGCCCTATCCCGAGGCCGAGGGCTGGGCGCTCCCCGAGTGGTACGAGTCGCCGTGGCCGCTCTCGGAGGACTGGTTTCTCGCCGCCTTCAGTCCCCGGCGGCTGCGGTCCGAGGGCCAGCACAAGAGCGACCCGAACCCGGACGACGCGCTGCGCGTCTGCCTGCTGGACCGCCGCGGCAACCGCGAGCTGCTCTACCGCGATCCGGCGATCGGGACCACGACGCCGATCCCCCTCGCGCCCCGTCCGCCGCCCCCGGTCGTCGCCAGCGTCCTGCCCGCCGATCCGCCGCCGCGCGGCGAGATGACGATCTACGACGTGTACCGCGGCCTCGACGGCGTGCCGCGCGGGTCGATCGCGGAGATCCGCATCGTGCAGCTCTTCCCGAAGACGACGCCTGTCGCGAACGTCCCGCGCATGGGCCTGGCCGGCGAGGAGAACGGTCGCGCGATCCTCGGCACCGTGCCGGTCGAGGCCGACGGCTCCGCTCGGTTCCTGCTGCCCGCGCGCACGAAGGTGCTGTTCCAGGCGGTCGACCACGACGGCTTCGTGCGGCGCACGATGCGCTCGTCGACCTATGTCCAGCCCGGCGAGGTCACCTCGTGCGTCGGCTGCCACGAGTACGGCACCGCGCTGCCCGCCGCCGGCGGCGGCGCGCCGATGGCGATGCGCCGCGCGCCGTCCGCGATCGATCCCGGCCCGCTGGGCGGGCGCCCGTTCGGCTTCGTCGAGGTCGTCCAGCCGGTGCTCGACCGCCATTGCATCCGCTGCCACGCCGGGGAGAAGCCGAAGGGCGGACTCGACCTGACGCGCACGCCGGACCGCGGGTTCACCAGGTCCTATGGGTCGCTCTGTGGCGATTCGGCCGGCACATGGAGCGAGCGGCGCGCGAAGCCCGACCTGGATGCGAACGACCTGGTTCCGCGCTACTGGCAGCGGAACCAGATCCAGGTCACGCCGCCGGACGATCTCCGCGCCGCGCGCCAGAGCCGGTTGGTCCGCATGCTGACGGTCCCGCCCGGCCACCAGGGGGTGAGGCTTCCGCCCGACGACGTGCGCCGCCTCGCGGCGTGGATCGACCTCAACGCCCTCTTCTACGGCGTCTACGACGCCCCCTCCCAGGCTCGCCAGCTCGCCGGAGAGCCCGTCCCGATGCCGGAGATCCGCTGACCTTCCAACCCTTGGAAGCCGCGATCCACGAGGCTTCCAAGGGTTGGAAGCCTCCGCGCGGCGGGCCCGGTGTCGCGCCGGGCTTGCGCCGGCCGGCCTTTCTGCGCCACGCTGTCGACGTCGATCCGGGAGGACGGACCATGAGGTCGGGAATGCACCGTCGGGAATTCGTGGGGTTGTGCGGAGCGGCTGCGGCGGCGCCGTGGGTCGGGCGGGGGGCGGGCGCCGCGGCGGGGCCGAATCTCCTGTTCGTGTTCGCCGACCAGCTCCGGTCGATGGAGCTGGGGTGCTACGGCGGGCGGCAGGTCCGCACGCCGAACCTCGACCGGCTCGCGCGCGAGGGCGTGCGCTTCACGAACGCGATCAGCACCGCGCCGGTCTGCTCGCCGTTCCGCGGGATGCTGATGACGGGCAACCACCCGATGAAGAACGGCATGGTCTACAACGACCATTTCCTCCGCAATCCGACGCCCTGCTTCGCGGAGGCCTGCAGGGCCGCCGGCTACCGCACCGGCTACATCGGCAAGTGGCACATCGACGGCGCGGGCCGCGCGGCGCGCATCCCGCCGGAGCGGCGGCTCGGCTTCGATTTCTGGCGCACGCTGGAATGCACGCATGCCTACTTCAAGTCGCCGTACTACCACCAGGACGAGGCGACGCCGCGCACGTGGGAGGGCTACGACGCCCTCGCGCAGACCGACGCGGCCTGCGGGTTCATCCGGGACCGGCGGGCGGACCGCCCGTTCTGCCTGTTCCTGTCGTGGGGACCGCCGCACGACCCCTACGTCGCGCCGCCGGAGTACATGGACCGCTTCGATCCGGCGAAGGTCGAACTGCGGCCGAACGTGGACGACTTCGCCGCGGCGGAACGGATGCGGGCGGAGTGCGACACGGACCTGCCGGCCGGCTTCACGGCGAACCGGCGGCGGCTCGTCGCGCAGCTGCAGGAGCGTTCGAACACGGCCATCCGCCAGTGGACCCGCGGCTACTGTGCGGCGATCGAGGCGCTCGACGACTGCATGGGCCGGCTGCTCGCGGCGCTGAAGGAGACCGGCGACCTCGACCGCACGATCGTCGTCTTCACCTCGGACCACGGCGACAGCCTGGGCTCGCACCGCCAGTACGGCAAGCAGATGCCCTACGAGGAGTCCATCTCGATCCCGTTCCTCGTCCGCTATCCGCCGGCGGTTCCCGCGGGCACGACGACGGACGCCCTTCTTGCGCCGGTGGACATGATGCCGACCGTGCTCGCGCTGGCCGGCGTGCCGTGCCCGGCGGTCGACGGGCGGAGCCTGGCGGACGTCGCGCGGGGGCGGGGGGCCGATCCGCGCGAGGCGGTGCTGATCCAGAACACCACGTGGATCGGCACGAACTGGATCGCCAACGGCACGGGCCCGTGGCGCGGCGTGCGGACGAAGACGCACACCTACGCGCGCCGGTCGGACACCCGGAAGCCGTGGATGCTGTTCGACAACCGGGCCGACCCGTACCAGATGACCAACCTCGTCGGCCGGCCGGACCACGCCGGGCTCGTGGCGACGCTCGATGCGCTCACGAGCCAGCTGCTCGCGGAGGCGGGCGATCCCGAGGATCCGCGCCGCATCGCGAAACTCATCCAGGACGAACGACTGGCCCGTGGGCTCGACGACCGGGCCGCGGACCTGCTGCCGGCCCGCGTCGAGCCGGGGAGCGGGTTCCGGAATCTCTGACGCGCAGACGGGAGCGTCTGCGCCACGGGGCCGGAACGGCGCGCGATCGGGATTGCAGTGTCGGGCCCCGTCGGGCATCGTGGCGGCATGAACGCGATCCGATGGGGCATGGCGGCCGGGATGGCGGCGGCGGCGTGCGTGGCCGGCGAGCCCGTGCTGGCGCCGGGCGTGCGGCTGCAGGCGGACGGCAGGGACATCGACATCGAGATCGGTCACCTCGTGCCCTGCGTCGCCGATTGGAACGGGGACGGCCGGAAGGACCTCCTCCTCGGCCAGTTTCGCGAGGGCCGCATCCGCTTCTATCCGAACGCTGGCACTGACGCGCAGCCGGTGTTCAAGTCCTTCGAGTTGCTCTCCGCCGGGGGAACGCCCATCCGCCTGGACGCGGGGTGATGCGTGGGCGCGTATCCACAGGTTGTGGATACCAACAACGACGGGCTGCCGGACATCGTCAGCGGCGATTCGAGCGGCGCGGTGTGGCTCTTCCGGAACGAGGGGACGAAGACGCATCCGAAGCTTGCCGCCGGCATGCGCCTGAAGGCGGCGGGCGCGCCGATCGAGGGGACACGTCCGCGCTACGAGAAGGGGGCGGATGGCCGCTACCGGATGGTTCCCGACACGAACGCCGTGAGCGGAATCTACTCGAAGATCCATGTGGCCGATTGGGATGGCGACGGCCTGCGCGATCTGCTGGTCGGTCAGGACGGCCCCGGCGGACAGGATCTGGTCTTCTATCGCAATCGCGGCCCGCGGGGGGCCCTGGAATTCGACGCGCCCGTGCCCCTCGCGCTGCCGGGGCCGCGGATGTCCCGTCCCTCGATGCTGCTGTTCGATTGGGACGGAGACGGGAAGACGGACGTGCTCTGCGGAACCGAGAACGCTCGGGTTGTCTTCTTCCGTCGCACCGGCGACGGCAAGGCGCCGTCGTTCGCCGACGGGGTGGACCTGAAACTGGAGGGCCCCGGCTTCGGGAAGAGCTACCGATGCCGGCCGTGCGTCACCGATTGGAACAACGACGGCAGGCCCGACCTTCTCGTCGGCAACATCTACAGTGAGACGGGAAAGTCCGGCGGCAACGTCTGGCTGTTCCTCGCGCGGTGACGGACCGCGACGCTACTGCTTGATCAGCGACCAGGTCCCGCTGCCCCCGCCTCCGGCGATGATCACGAACGTCCCGGACATCGCCGTGCGATCGTCGTTGGCGGTGCCGACCCATTCGGCCGTGACCGCCCCGGCCGTTGTCGTCATGTCCACGGTGTCACCGGAGATCGACCCGGTCATGGTGCCGTTCACGCCCCCGGTGCCCTGGTACGTCCCGGTCAGGTTGTCGTCGTTCTGGCTGATGCCCATGCTGATGTTCCCGGGCGTCCCCCCGGTCTGCGTGATCGTTCCGATCCACGATCCGCTGAGCGTCGCGGAGGTGACGTTGGTGACGGCATTGGTGACGGTCGTGGTTCCGCCGCCATCGTCATCGTCGCTGTCGCAGCCCACCACGCCCGTCAACGCGGCCGCGAGGCAGGCCATTCCGCACCAGGCCAACAACGTTTTCATGGGCGCTCCATTGGGAAGCGGCCTCCATCCCGGTGCGGCACCATGCCGGCGGGGCCGGGCCGAGGTTGCGCTTGCACAAGGGCAGGATAGCATGGTGCGATCGAAACGCCAATCCGAAAGCCCGGCCGGGCCTGCCTTTGGGCAATAACCGCCCCGCCCCGGCGTTATTCAAGGACCGCCGGTGTCCGGCGGAGGCGGGGACCATGAGAAACACCGTTGCGTTGTCTGTCGTCGCCGGCCTGGCGGCTCTCCGGCTGGGGGCCGCGGAACCGCGGCCGAACGTGCTGCTGATCACGGTGGACGACATGAGCGCGGAGTCGATCGGCGCCTTCGGCTGCCGGCTCAAGGACACGACGCCGGCGATCGACCGGCTCGCGCAGCGCGGCGTCCGGTTCAACAACGCGCACGTCGTGGTCGCCAACTGCATGCCCTCGCGCAACGTGATGTGGTCCGGTCTCTACCCGCACCACAGCGGCGTCGAAGGCTTCTATCAGGTCAGGGACGCGAAGTACCCGCACCTCGTCGACCTGATGAAGGGCGCGGGCTACTTCACGGCGATCCGCGGCAAGATCCCGCATTCGACGCCCTATGCGCCGTACGCCTGGGATGCCGAACTCGAGACGATGCCGGACGGATCCAAGGTGCACCCGAAGAACGTGAAGTCGTACGGGCACTCCACCGCGGAGGGCATCCGGCTGGCGAAGGAGGCCGGCAAGCCGTTCTGCCTGATGATGAACATCTCCGACCCGCACAAGCCCTTCTACGCGGAGGGAAGGAACGGGGAAACGGTGCCCGACGAGAACGTGCCGTCGCGCGTGTTCACGCCGGACGAGGTCCCCGTGCCGGGCTTCCTGTTCGACGACCCGGTCGTCCGCAAGGAGCTGTCGCACTACTACTCGAGCGTCCGCCGCGCCGACGACTGCGCCGCGGAGATCCTCGCCTCGCTCCGGGCGGCGGGTGCGGAGACGAATACGTTGATCGTGTTTCTCTCCGACCACGGCATGCCGCTGCCGTTCTCGAAGACGCAGGTCTACCACGACAGCACCCGGACGCCGCTGTTCTTCGTCTGGCCGGGGCGGCTCCCCGAGGGACGCGTGGTCGACCGACCGATGGTCTCGACCGTCGACCTCCTGCCGACCCTGCTCGACCTGCTCGGCATCGTTCATCCGGGCACGATGGACGGCCGGTCGTTCGCCTCCCTGCTGCGGGGCGGCGGGGACGGCGGCCGCGAATGGGTGATCAAGGAGTACAACGAGAACTCCGGCGGCATCCGCAACCCGATGCGCGCGATCGAGAGTCTCGACGACCTCTACATCTTCAGCCCGTGGGCCAACGGCACGCGGACGATGGCGACGGCGACGATGGGCACGCCGACCTACCGCCGGATGGCCGCGCTGGCGAAGGACAATGTCGCCATCGCGGCGCGGCACGAGTTGTTCGTGCACCGGGTCCCCGAGGAACTCTACGCGGTCGGCCGCGATCCGGACTGCCTCACGAACCTCGTCGCCGACGCCTCGGCCCGGGGCCGCCTCGACCGGAGCCGCTCGACGATGGAGACCTGGATGGACGGGTCGGACGACCCCATGCTCGGCACGTTCCGCCAGCGGGGCGACGCGGCCGCGCGCGAGGCGTTCATGTCCGGCCAGGTCGCCGCGGCACAGGAGCGCAAGGCGGACAAGCCGAAGAAGGGGGCCCGGCGCGCCACCGCGGCGGCGAAGGCGGATCCCGCCAGGCCGCGGCCCGGCGGAAAGGGCGCCGGGGCGAAGGCCCTGATTGCGTTTGAGCCGCCGAACGAGGTGGAGGCCGGCACGACGGTCGTCGTGCGGATCCGCCACGATCTGCCCGAGGCCATGGGCGAGCAGGTGCTGACGGTGACCGCGAAGGAGGGACAGGCGGGGGAGCGGCTCGACCGGACCACCGTCAGGGCGAAGGGCGCCGGCGTCGCCGAGGCGTCGCTGAAGATCCCGACCGGCGTCGACACGACCGTCAGTTTCGCCGCTTTCGTCGGCGAGGACTACAAGACGACCCGCCAGCACATCACCAGCCAGCCCGTGCCGGTGGTGCAGCGATGAGGATGGGAACCAGGACTGCTGTAGCCGCGACCGGCTTGTCCCGCCATAGCGTCGGCGCGAAGGCGGATGGTCGCGGCCGGCCCTGCGCACGTGGACGCATTGCCGCGACCGGCGGTCGCGGCTACAGTCGCCCGCACGGCCGACCGTTACGGGCGTTCGGGGATCGGAGGGAAGAGGGTCCTTGCCCTGAGCGTTGCCACGACCGCAACCCGGGGAGTCTGCCATGAGCCGTCGCTTCGCCGCCATCGCCGCCTTCGTCCTCGCCTCCGCCGCGCCGCTGTCCGCCGCGCCGGAGCGGCCGCCGAACGTGCTGTTCCTCATGACCGACCAGCAGCACTACCGGTCGCTCTCGCTGACCGGCAATCCGTACGTCACCACGCCGAACATGGATCGCATCGGCCGCGAGGGCGTGCTGTTCGCCAACACGACCTGCGTGACGCCGTACTGCTCGCCGTCCCGCGCCTCGTTCATTACCGGCGTCTACCCGCACCGCCATGGGATCCTCGTCAACGTGGACGGCAAGGGCGCGCGGCAGGCGCCGCTGCCGCAGAACGCGTTCCCGAACACCGAGACGATCCTCCACAAGGCCGGGTACGCGACGGCGCACTTCGGAAAGTGGCACCTCGGAGACACGGGCGACTTCGACTGCTACGAATCGCGCGTCTACGCCGGCGCCGACAACCAGGAATACAAGCGCTTCCTCGACGAGCGCCTGCCGGTGTCGAAGTTCGCCGGCTTCGCAGGGCCCGGACGCTACCTGAGCCGCCCGGTCGAGATGATTCCGGCGATCGAAAAGGCCTGGCGCGAGTTCACGAAGCCGCCGAGCGACCGCGTGGCCTACATCTCGATCATCGGGCGGAGCCTGATCCCGCCCGAACTTCTGCCGGAGACGCGCATCACCGATGCCGCGATCGAGCGGATCCGGAAGCACGCGAAGGAGCCGTTCATGATCACCGTGTCGTGGAGCCCGCCGCACGACCTGTGGGTGATCCCCGAGCCCTACTACAGCATGGTGGACCGGCGGAAGATCGAGCTGCGCGGCAGCCGCACCGTGCCGGCGTGGGACCAGCGCGGCCCCAGCAAGCGCCTCGGCGATCTCGCCGGGGACGAGGGCGTCCGCGAGTACGCCGCCATCTACCACGGCATGGTGAAGTACATCGACGACCAGGTCGGGCGCGTGCTCCAGACGCTCGACGACCTGGGCCTCGCGGAACGGACGCTCGTAATCTTCACCACGGACCACGGCGACATGGTCGGCGCGCATGGCTGCATCGGGAAGTCGGTGAACGGCTTCTACGAGGACCTCGTGCACATCCCGTTCCTGATGCGGCTGCCCGGCGTCATCCGCCCGGGAGCGGTGGTCGACCGTCCGGTCAGCCAGGTCGACGTGATGCCGACGATCCTCGACTACGCGGGCCGCGCGGCGCCGGAGGGGATCCACGGACGTTCGCTCCGGCCGCTCGTCGAGGGCCGCGACGTGCCCTGGCGCGACCACGCCTTCTGCCAGCGGGCCGACCACCAGTACATGATCCGGACCGCGACCCACAAGTACGTCTTCGGCCCGAAGCCGCGCATGGTCGCGCTCTACGATCTGACGGCCGACCCGGACGAGAGCCGCAACCTCGCCGACGCGCCCGGGCACGCGGATCTCGTGCGGACGATGCACCGCCGTCTGCTCGACGTCATGAAGACCGACGGCGCCGCGACGGCGCTTCCGGGGGATCCCTTCGCCCCGTGATGGAACCGTGGCGCCGGTATCCGACCGGCGCGACCCCGGGCTGCGGAGTCGCCGGAAGCGCCCAACGGATTTGGGCGCCACGGGGGAGGGTGCGGGATCCGGACGTGGCGCCGGTATCCGACCGGCGCGACCCCGGGGTGCGGAGCCAACCGCCGCGCCCAACGGATTTGGGCGCCACGGGGGGGTTCGGCAAGCGTTCTGGTTGCCGTGGTTCTTGAATCGGGATACGGTCATCATCATGACGGAAGTCCGATTCCAGCCTTTCGATCCTCTTGTGCCGGTCACAATCTACAGGCGGGCGCTGCCGCACTGGCGTCAGAAAGGCTGCACGTACTTCGTCACGTTTCGACTGGCGGACTCGATTCCCCGGGCAGTGGCGACAGAGTGGATGGAGACGCGTCGCGCATGGCTGAAGGCGCACGGGATCGACCGGCCGTTGCGGGAGCCGGCGGCCATGGATCTGTATCTTCGGATTCCGGAGCGCGATCGGCGGGTCTTCGAACAACGGGAGGCACGTCGCTATCACGCGGAGTTGGATCGTTGCCACGGCGCATGCATCCTCGCTCATCCCGAGGTGCGGGAGGGCCTGGCGGGCGCCCTGCAGCACTTCCACGGCGGTCGCTGTGCGAGCGGCGATTGGGTTGTGATGCCGAATCATGTCCACTGGCTGGTTCAGCCGCTGGACGATTGGGATTTGGAAGATCTACTGCAATCGATCAAACGATACTCCGCGACGATGGCGTCCAAGGCCGGTTGGCATCGGGGCACGATGTGGCAGAAGGAGAGTTACGACCGGATCGTAAGGGACAGTCGTGAGTTGCTTGCGTGCCGGGAGTACATCGAACGCAATCCGGTGAAGGCCGGGCTGCCGCCCGACCGGTTCTCTTTCCACCGTGCGGAGTGGCTCGACTGACGGAAGAGCCCAACGGATTTGGGCGCCACGGCATGCGCTGCGGCGGGCCGGACGTGGCGCCGGTATCCGACCGGCGCGACGCTGGGCCGCGGAGTCACCGGAAGCGCCCAACGGACTTGGGCGCTACGGGGGAGGGCTCGCTTCCGTCGTGCTTGCCTCGGTCTCCGGCGGCCGCCAGGCTCGCGGGCATGAAAGCGCGGCTTGCGATCTACAAGGGCATGAGGGTCGACCTGGCGTTTCCCCTCACGGAGTCCGTCACCGGCATCTGGCGGGACGCCGACAACATGGTTCAGTTGCCCGACCCGAAGGTCAGCAAGCGCCACGCCGTTGTCCACGCGCACGGCCATGCATGGTCGATCGAGGACATGAACAGCACGAACGGCGTCACCGTCAACGGCGTGCGCGTCCAGCATACCGACCTGAAGGACGGCGACCGCATCCACATCGGCCCCTTCGAACTGGTCTTCGAAGCCTCCGCCGGCAACGACTGGGTGCCATCGCATGTGATCGACATGTCGACGGAGGTATCCGAACGAACGATCGTCCAGGATCCCGGCGGTCCCGCCCCCAGCCCCGGCCGCGCCTGACGTGACGGGCCACGGGGGCGATCAACGTGCCCAACTCGTACGATCCCTTCGGCAACACGGCCAGCGCCGGCCGGACAATCGAGCCGTTCTTCTCCCTCCGGTTCCGCACGAAATGCTGGGATCCCGAGACGGATCTCCACGACTACGGCCACAGGTTCTACAGCCCGTGCTTGCCGGACAGTCATCCGGCTCCGGCGCCGCGGTGACGCGAGCGGGCGCGCCACTGGCCGGGCGTGAGGCCGGTGCGCTTCTTGAAGAGGCGGCAGAAGTAGGGCTCGCCGTCGAAGCCGCACTCCGCGGCGATCTCCTTGACGGACCGGCTGCCTCCGGCGAGCAGCGTGCGCGCGTGGGCGATGCGCAGTTGCAGCAGGTACTGGTGAGGTCCCATCCCGGTCTGGCGCGCGAAGGCGCGGCGGAACGAGGTGTAGCTGACATGCAGCCGTCGCGCCAGCGCGGGCAAGTCGAAGGTGCCGGCGGGACGGGCGTGCATGGCGCGGAGGGCTTCGCGGACCGCGTCGCGGCCGGGAGCGTCCGCAGGGAGGCGGTCCTGCGACGCCGAGTAGACCAGCGCCAGCAGCCGCGCCGCCAGGCCCCCGAGCACCTGCTGCAGCGCGGACGGGTGAGCCTCGATCGCGTCCATGATGTCGCCGAAGGCGCCGAGAACCGCCTCCTCGCGCGCGATGTGAAGCACGGGTGCGCGCGGGGAGAAGAAGCCGTTCCGCACGAGGCGCGATGCCGTCTCGCCGGCGCATCCGACCCAATGCTCGTCCCATCCGGTGGCGGGATCCGGCGCATAGCGGTGCCAGACGCCGGGGAAGAGCAGGAACACGTCGCCGGATTCGATCGCGCGCCGGCCCGTGCCGCGGCTTTCGAACCAGCCGCGCCCGCTGGAGATGTAGACGGCTTGATGGTCCGAGAGAACCCGTCCGTGCCGCCAGTCGAACGCGTAATCCCGCGGATGCCCGCCGGGCGGATACTGCGTGTGCGGCGGGATGTGGGACTGGCCCGCCGTGGTCACGTACAGGCCCCATGCCTCGTCGCGCCGGCTGATCGGGAAATAGCGGAAGGACGTCTGGACGGAGTCACCCATGGCGTGGTCAGATTGTGCAACAGAGAGGTCAGCCTGTCCATTTCCATCCCCTTGGAAATGCGGTAGAGCGATGCCGTCGAAGCTGGAACCCGGACGGCCCGAGGGGCCATGGAGTGCAAAATGACGACAACCCGCGGCGCGCCCGCCCTTCGGATCGGGCTCTTCGGCATCGGTCTCGATGCGTACTGGCCGCAGTTCGCCGGGCTGAAGGAGCGGCTGGAGGGCTATCTCGCCCGCGTCGCCGGGAAGCTGGCGCGGCCCGGCGTGGAGGTGGTCAACCTCGGCCTGGTCGACACGCCGGAGAAGGCGCTCGCCGCCGGTCACGACTTCCGCCGGGCGGACGTCGACCTGATCTTCCTGCACGTGACCACCTACGCGCTTTCGTCCACCGTGCTGCCGGTCGTCCGTCGCGCGAAGGTGCCGGTGATCATCCTCAACCTCTCGCCCGAGCCGGCGATCGACTACGAGCGGTTCAACCGGCTCGGCGACCGCACGGCGATGACGGGCGAGTGGCTCGCGCACTGCGCCGCGTGCCCGGTGCCGGAGATCGCCAACGTCTTCAACCGGTGCCGCGTTCCGTTCCACCAGATCACGGGCGTCCTCGACGACGACCCGGAGTGCTGGCGCGAGGTCGGCGAGTGGGTCGAGGCCGCGCGCGTGGCGCATGCGATGGAGCACAACCGCATGGGCGTGATGGGGCACTACTATGGCGGCATGCTCGACATCTACTCCGACCTGACCCAGCAGTGCGCCGGCTTCGGCGGCCACGTGGAGATCGTCGAGGTGGACGAACTGGCCGCGCTGCGGGCGGAAGTGGGGGAGGGCGACATCCGCGGCCGCGTGGCGCACTTCGGCGAGGCGTTCGACGTTCAGCCGGACTGTCCGCCGGCCGAACTGGAGCGCGCCGCGCGCACGTCGGTCGCGCTCGACCGCCTGGTGGAGCGCCATGCGCTGGGGTCGCTGGCGTACTTCTACTCGGGGACGGGCAACCCGGCGAACGAGGACGCGATCAGCTCGATCATCCTCGGCACGTCGCTGCTGACGGCGCGCGGCATTCCGGTCGCGGGGGAGATGGAGATCAAGAACGTGCAGGCGATGAAGATCCTGGACGGCTTCGGCGCGGGCGGGTCGTTCACGGAGTACTACGCGATGGACTTCCGGGACGACGTGGTGCTGATGGGCCACGACGGTCCCGGCCACATCGCGATTGCGCAGGGCAGGACCAAGGTCCGCCCGCTCAAGGTCTATCACGGCAAGGTCGGTCGCGGTCTCTCGGTCGAGATGTCGGTGAAGCACGGCCCGGTGACGCTGCTTTCGGTCGTGCAAACCGTCGATGGCCGGCTCAAACTGCTCCTCGCCGAGGGCGAGTCGGTGCCCGGCCCGATCCTGGAGATCGGCAACACGAACAGCCGGTACCGGTTCCCCTGCGGCGCGCGGCGGTTCGTCGAGGCGTGGAACGTCCACGGCCCCGCCCACCACTGCGCCGTCGGCATCGGCCACATCGCCGGCAGGATCGGGAAACTGGGCGAGCTTCTGTCGATGGAGGTCGCAAAGGTGGGCTGAGGTTCGGAGGGAAGGAGACCCCATGACGCCAAGAGAGCGAGTGTTGCGGGCGTTCAGGCGGGCGCCGGGCCTGCCGGACCGGGTGCCGGTACAGTTCGAGTTCTGCGCGTCCCTCTACGGGCACTTCGCGCGCTCGCTCGGCATCCCGATGCGGTATACGCGGAACCTCTTCGAGGACGTGACGTACCGGATCAGCGGGAACGAGATCCGCACCGCGATGGGCTGCGACGTGGTCACCACGGGGGCCGCGGAGCACTCGGGCTTCACGCCCGACAAGGCGGCCGACGGGTCGTGGCTGAACGAGTACGGCATGCGGATGACGCAGGGCGCTATCTATGTCGAGGTGATCGAGCATCCCCTGCGGGAGATCCAGACGGCCGCGGATGTCGCGGCGTACCGCTGGCCCGACCCCGACGCGCCCGGCCGGTACGACGACGCGGTCGCGCTGGTGAAGGCGTACCACGACCGCTTCGTCGTCATCGGGGACATTGAGGTCACGGTCTTCTCCCTCGCCCAGATGCTGGTCGGGATGGAGAAGCTGCTGATGGACATGGCCTGCGAGGAGGAGTACGTGGTGCCGCTGTTCGCCGCCTGCGCGGAGTTCCAGACGCAGATCGGCCTGCGGCTGATCGAGCGCGGGGTGGACGCCATCTGGGTGGGCGACGACTTCGGCGGGCAGGACGGGCTGCTGATGTCGCCGGAGATGTTCGAGGCGCAACTGATGCCGGTCTACAAGCGGATGATCGACCGGCTCAAGGCCGCGAAGCCGGACATCATTCCGATCCTCCACTGCGACGGCGCCGTCAGCCGGCTGCTGCCGCAGATCCGCGAGATCGGGTTCGAGGTCTTCAACCCCGTGCAGCCGGGCGTGCCGGGCCACGGGCCGCGGGAGATGAAGGACGGCTTCGGCGACCGGTTCGCCTTCTGGGGGGCGATCGACCAGCAGTACCTGCTCCCCAGGGGCACCGACGCGGAACTGGAGGCGGACATCCGCGAGAAGATCGCCATCCTCGGCGCCGGCGGCGGCTACATGATCTCGCCCGCGCACATCCTCCAGAGCGACGTCTCGCCGGAGCGCGTCGAGACCTTTATCGCCCTCTGCCGGAGGCACGGAGCGTATGGAGCATGATTCTCGCCGCCCCCGAGGGCGGCGGCGGGAGTCCGGCGACAGGGAACGCGGTGATGGGGAAGGAGACGGGGATCATGAAGACGAAGGGGGGGTTGCTTCTGGGGTTGGTTCTGGCCGCGATTCCCGCGTGGGCCGCCGTCGATGACCTGGCGAGGGGATTCGCCAGCCCGCCGCCCGCCGCGAAGCCGTGGGTCTTCTGGTTCTGGATCAACGGCAACATCTCGCGCGAGGGGATCACGGCCGATCTCGAGGCCATGAAGCAGGTGGGGATCGGTGGCGCGCTTTGGATGGAGGTCAGCGGCATGGCCTGGGCGCCCGACGGGAAGGTGAAGGCGCACACCCCTGCGTGGCACGACTGCATGCAGTGGGCCGTGAAGGAATGCGACCGGCTCGGTCTGGAGCTCGATCTCACGCTCGACTTCGGCTATGGCAGCGGCGGCCCGCACATCTCGCCGACCAACTCGATGCAGCGGCTCTGTTGGAGCGAGACGCAGGTCGAGGGCGGGCGCACGGTCGACGTGACGCTGCCGAAGCCGGAGGTCGACCGGCGCAACGTCGCGGCAGCCTGGCTGCGTCCCGGCGCGGAGCTCGCCCCGGCCGTCCGCGAGGCGATCGAGACGGTCGACTCCTACCGCGACATCGCCTTGATCGCGATCCCGGAGCCCGCTTCGCCGCAGGGCCGCGCCTACCGCATTCCCGAACTGCAGTTCAAGGACGGCAGCCACTGGGCGCTGCCGAAGGGCGCCAGGGCGCCGCCGCTGCCGGCCGACGCCGTCGCGCCGGCCGACCGCGTGATCGATCTCACAGGGCGCATGGGACCGGACGGCCGCCTCGCGTGGGAGGCGCCGCCCGGGAAGTGGATCGTGCTCCGGTGCGGACACGCGTCGAACTACAAGATGACGCGGCCCTGCCCCCAGGCCGCCGTCGGACTCGAGTGCGACCGGCTTTCGAAGTCCGGCATCGACGCGCATTACGGGGCGTTCCTCAAGCCCATCTTCGACGGCGCGGGCGCCGCGGCGGGGCGGTCGCTGACGCACGTCCACATCGACAGCTGGGAGGCGGGCGGGCAGAACTGGACCGCCGCCTTCCCCGCCGAGTTCCGCGCGCGACGCGGCTACGATCTCCGCCCGTGGCTGCCGGTGCTCGCCGGGCGCGTCGTCGGCAGCGCGGAACTGTCCGAGCGGTTCCTGTGGGACATGCGCGCGACCGTCAGCGACCTGATCCGCGCGAACTACGCCGGCCGGCTGCGCGAACTCGCACAGCGGCACCGGATGAAGCTGTCCATCGAGGCCTACGGCCATCTCTGCATCGACAACCTCGCCTACGCCGGCGTCTGCGACTTCCCGATCAGCGAGTTCTGGGCCCGGGGCACCAACACGTTCCCGGACCTGCTTGCGGGGCGCGGCGGCTACGCGCCGTCGACGAAGGCCATGGCTTCCGCCGCCCGGGCCTACGGCCGGCCGGTCATCGGCGCCGAGGCCTGGACCTCCGACCGCGGCTGGCGCGACCATCCGTACCTGATGAAGGCGATGGGCGACGACATGTATTGCAACGGCCTCAACCGCGTGATCTTCCACCTCTCCGCGCACCAGGCCTACAACACGATGATCCCCGGTCTGACGCATCGGAAATGGGGCCAGCACATCCAGCGATTCAACACGTGGTGGGGCTTCAGCCGGCCGTGGATGGACTACCTCGCGCGTTGCCAGCACCTGCTCCAGCAGGGCAAGTTCGTGGCGGACGTCGCGTACTGGGTCGGCGAGGGCGCGCCGCTCGGCGTCGACCACATGGGCCTGGACCTTCCGCCGGGCTTCGACCACGACCTGTGTTCATCGGAGATCGTGATGCGCATGTCGGTTGCGGACGGCCGCCTCGTGCTGCCGTCGGGGGCCAGCTACCGTTACCTGCTGCTGCCCGACACCGACCGCGTGACGCCGCCGCTCGCGAGAAAGGTGAAGGAACTGGCGGATGCCGGCGCCCACATCGCCGGCGGTCGCCGGTGGATCGGCTCGCCGGGCCTGACCGGCCATCCCGCGTGCGACGACGAGGTCCGCGCGATCGCCGCGGCGCTGTGGGACGGCGGCCGCACGTCCGCCGGCACGCCGATCGCCGGTGTCCTCGCCGCCGACCGGCTCGCCCCCGACTTCGAGGGACAGGGACTGCGGTTCGTCCACCGGCGCGACGGGGACGCGGATCTCTACTTCGTGGCCAACGGCCGGCCGGCGCCGGTCGAAACGGTCTGCGCCTTCCGCGTGACCGGCAAGCGTCCGGAGTTCTGGCATCCGGAGACCGGCCGGATCGTGCCCGTCTCCGCCTTCGAGGAGGCCGGCGCCGTCACCCGCATTCCGATGGCCCTCGGGCCGGCGGAGTCGGTCTTCGTCGTGTTCCGCCCCGGCGCGCCTGCGTCGCGGCTGGTCTCCGCAACGCGCGACGGCCGTGAACTGCTCCGCTTCGTTCCGCCGCCGCCCCCGCCCGCGGCGGTCGATGCGACCAACACGTTCACCATCGCCGCGTGGGTCCGTCCGGACGCCGACACGACCCTGCCGCAGGAATCGATCGTCGGCACGCTGGCCCGGCTGCCGCGCAACGACGCGGTCTACGCACCGCCGGGACACGAGGTCTGGGGCGGGTCGGACGTCGGCGCGGGCCTTGCGGTCGGCCGCAACGGCATCTGCGTTCACGTGCATGGCGCGACCCTCTTCTGCGCCCCGCTGGTGTGGGCGGCCCCGGTAACGTCGCGGGTGCACGTGGCGGTGGTCTATCGCGACGGACAGCCGGGGCTCTACGTGGACGGCCGCAGGGTCCGGACCGGTCTCCGCATCCCGCGGACCGTCCATCCCGGCGTCGCGGTCATGCACCAACGCCCCGTCGCCCCGTTCGCCGGCGAGTTGGGGGATGTCCGGGCCTTCGACCGCGCGCTGTCCGATGGCGAGGTCGCGGCCCTCGCATCAACCCCCGGCCCCGCATCCGGCGGCTGCGACGGCCTCGATCTCGTGCGCGGCATGATCGTCGCGTCGGGAGACTACGTGTTCCGGACCGCCGACGGGCGCACGAACCGGATGGCCGTGGCGCTTGCGCCGGCGCGTCCGCTCTCCGGTCCGTGGCAGGTGACGTTCGATCCGAAGTGGGGCGGCCCGGGGAAGGCAGAGGTCGGAAGTCAGAGGTCGGAGGGCGGCAGCGAGGGGGCGGTTGTCTTTGAACGCTTGACGGACTGGAGCGTGCACGCCGATCCGCGCATCCGGTACTATTCCGGCACGGCGACGTACCGGAAGGTCTTCGACCTTCCGGCAGAGGGCGGAGGTCAGACGTCGGAGGTCGGCAGCGGCCATCCGCCGGGGGTTGATCGCCGACCTCTGTCCTCCGACCTCCGGTCCTCCGTCTTCCTCGACCTCGGCTCCGTCGAAGTCATGGCGCGCGTGCGCGTGAACGGGAAGGACTGCGGCATCGCGTGGAAGCCGCCGTACCGCGTCGATATCTCGGCGGCCGTGCGCGAGGGCGCGAACGAGCTGGAGATCGACGTTGTCAACCTGTGGATCAACCGCCTGATCGGCGACGAGCAGCTTCCGCTCGACAGCAACTGGAAGGACTTCGAGACGCTGCTGGATTGGCCGGAGTGGTTCCTGAAAGGCACGCCGCGGCCGTCGGGGCGCTTCACGTTCTCCTCGTGCCGGCACTACACGAAGGACACGCCGCTCGTCCCGTCGGGCCTGCTCGGACCGGTGACGCTGCATCGTGAGGTGGAGACGCCCCGGTGACGCGAGCCGGCATCGTCTCGCTCTGCGTGCTGGCGTCCGTCGCCCGCGCCGCGGACGACCTTGCCGTCGCCTTCGAGTCGCCGCCGGCCGATGCGCGACCGTGGGTCTACTGGTTCTGGATCAACGGCAACCTCAGCCGCGAGGGCCTCACCGCCGACCTCGAGGCCATGCAACGGGCCGGGATCGGCGGCGCGCTGATCATGGAGGTTGGCGAGACGAAGCACGAGCAGAGCCGGATGGCGCCGGCGGGTCCTGTCGCGTTCGGGAGCCCGGCGTGGCGCGGCCTGTTCCATCATGCGCTGGCCGAGGCCGGCCGGTTGGGCCTCCGGATCTCCATGAACAACGATGCCGGCTGGTGCGGCAGCGGCGGGCCGTGGAACGAACCGGAATTCTCAATGCAGAAGCTCGTCTGGACCGATACCGCGGTCGAGGGGCCGCGCCGCTTCGAGGACGCGCTTCCGCTTCCGAAGACGAAGCACGGGTTCCACCGGGATGTCGCCGTGCTCGCGTTCCCCGCGTCCGCAGCGTCCGCTCCCGCGTCGCCGCCGCCGAAGAAGGCCGGCCGTCGCGGTGCGCCGGAACCGTCCACGCCGCCGGCCCCCGCGCCGCCGGTGCCGAAGGCCGCCATCGTTGACCTGAGCGGGAAGACGAACTCCGCCGGCCGGCTGACGTGGGACGTTCCGGCTGGCCGCTGGATCGTGCGACGCATCGGGCACGCCTCCACCGGCCGCGCGAACCATCCGGCGCCCGCCGCTGGCCTCGGGCTGGAGTGCGACAAGTTCAGCGCGGAGGCCGTCCGCCGGCATTTCGAAGGGTTCATCGGCAAGCTGGCGGACGAGGCCGGTCCGGCCGCGGGCAAGGCGTTCGCCATGACCCATGTCGACAGCTGGGAGGTCGGTGAGCAGGACTGGACGCCGCGCATGGCCGACGAGTTCCGCGCCCGCCGCGGCTACGACCTGCTGCCGTGGCTGGTCGCGCTGACCGGCGGGCCCGATCTTGACAGCGCGGAGGTCACGGGCCGGTTCCGTCGCGACTTCAAGAAGACCCAGTCCGAACTCGTCGTCGAGCGGTACTCGGGCACGCTCCGCACCCTCGCCGCATCCCGTGACCTGGGTTTCTCGATCGAGGCCTACGGTCCCGACGGCGGCTTCCTGAACCCCCTCGATTACGGCGCCGCGGCCGACCTGCCGATGGCCGAGTTCTGGGTGAAGCGATGGGACGCCTGGCATTCCGAGTCTCCCCGGCTTCTGGCGTCGGCCGCGCACACGACGGGCAAGCCGGTGGTCGGCGCGGAGGCGTTCACCGCGGCGCCCCAGAGCGATCCATGGACGGAGCATCCCTACTCGATCAAGGCGCTCGGCGACTGGATTTTCTGCGAGGGCGTCAACCGCTTCGTGCTGCACCGGATGGTCCACCAGCCGTGGCTCACCCATGAGCCGGGCATGTCCTTCGGACCGTTCGGCACCCACTTCGACCGCAACCAGACCTGGTGGGAGCCTGGCGCGGCGTTCATGGGCTATCTCGCGCGCTGCCAGTTCCTGCTGCAGCGGGGCGGATTCGTTGCCGACGTGGCCCGGCTCGTTCCGGACGGCGAGAACCACGGCGCTCGGGGAACCATGGCCTCGTTGCCGGGACGCTTCTCCGCGCTGCCGTGGGGCTACAACTACGACTACGCATCCGCCGCCGCGCTGCTCGCGGGCGCCACGGTCGAGGACGGCCGCATCACGCTGCTGTCCGGCATGACCTACCGGGTGCTTCAACTGCCGGAGTCGGACGAGATCGACCCCGGCCTGCTGCGTGCGATCCGCGACCTCGTCCGTGCGGGCGCCGTCGTTGAGGGCCCGCCGCCGCGTCGCGCCCCTGGCCTTCGCGACTACCCGCGGTGCGACGAGGAGGTCCGGGCGCTCGCGCACGAGGTGTGGGCGGACTGCGACGGCACGAACGTCACGGAACACGCGTTCGGCGCGGGACGGGTCGTGCGGGGACGCCCGATGGCGGACATGCTGCGGGAGACGGTCGGCGCGCCGGACTTCGCGTTTACCGTCGAGCCGCAGCCGACGGCGTCGTCGCTCGCCTCGATCACCGCGCGCCGCCGAGGAAGGGACGGGGAGGGCGACGCGGCGGGGACGATGCCCACGGCCGGGCTCAATTGGATCCACCGTCGCGACGACGATGCCGATCTCTACTTCGTGGCGAATCCGCAGCACCGGCCGGTCGACGCGCTGTGCACGTTCCGTGTCGCAGGCAAGAGGCCGGAACTCTGGAACCCGGAGACCGGGACGCGTGCCCTTGCCGCCGCGTTCGTCGCGGACGGGGGCGGGACGCGCGTTCCGATCCGCTTCACGCCGGCCGGATCGGTGTTCGTTGTATTCCGCGCGCCGGTCGATCCCGCGGCGCAGGTGGTTGCGGTCCGGCGCGACGGCCTCGATCTCTTCGACGCCGCGACATCGGCGCCTACCGCGCTGCCGTTTCTGGAGCGCGGCGCGGGCGGCGTCCGGATGTGCGCCGGGATCGCGGGCCGCCATGAGCTCGCGTTCGCCGACGGGCGCACGCGGACGGTGGATGTGCCGGCGATCCCGGCCCCGGTGCCGGTGCCCGGACCATGGCGGGTCAGTTTCCAGCCCGGCCGCGGCGCGCCGGAGTCCGCGGTTTTCGAGACACTGACCGACTGGACGGCGCATGCGGACGAAGGCATCCGCCACTTCTCCGGCACGGCGGAATACCGGACGAGGTTCGAAGTGGCGAGTGGCGAGTGGCAAGTGACGGTGACGAACGGGGTGGCCGCGCCATCCGCCGACACTCGGTCACTCCCCACTTGCCACATGCCCCTCCTCCTCGACCTCGGCCGCGTCGAGGTGATCGCGGAAGTGTCGATCAACGGCCGGGACCTCGGTGTGCTGTGGAAGCCGCCGTACGAGATCGACATCACGGACGCCGTCCGGCCGGGCGGCAACGAACTCGTCGTCCGGGTGACCAATCTCTGGCCCAACCGGTTGATCGGCGACGAGCGGTACCCGGACGACGGCACGCCGGACGGACACTGGACAAGCGGTGGGATCGAGGCATGGCCGGACTGGGTCCTCCGCGGCTCGCCGCGTCCCGAGCCGCGCCGCCTCGCATTCACGACGTGGAAGTACTACAGCAAGGACGCGCCGCTGCTCCCCTCCGGCCTGCTGGGGCCGGTGACGATCCGGGAACAGCCATCGTACGGGGAAGGCCGATGACGAGGACCGTTGGATCGAACGGGGGAGACAGGACATGAGGGTACGCATCAGGGTGGCCAGGGTCGTTGCGGCTTCCGCGGTTCTACTGCTGACGGCCGGCGGTGTGCCCGCCGCGGAGCCCGCCGCCCCGCCGCAGAAGGATCTGCCGCTGCCCGGAGAGGTCTTCCGGGTGCAGGGGCATACGGCCTTCCTGATCGCCGCGAAGCCCGGAGCCACGAAGCCGACCCCGTGGGTGTGGTACGCGCCGACGCTGCCGAACCTGCCGGGCGGGGCGGAGCGGTGGATGTTCGAGCGGTTCCGCGACGCCGGCATCGCCGTCGCGGGCATCGACGCGGGCGAGTCCTACGGCAGCCCCGAAGGCCGCGGGCTCTACGCCGCCCTCTACGCCGAGATGACCGGTCCTCGCGGCCACTCGCGGAAGCCTGTGCTGCTCGGCCGCAGCCGTGGCGGCCTGATGACGCTGTCGTGGGCGGCGGAGAACCCCGACAAGGTCGCGGGCTTCGCGGGGATCTACCCGGTGTGCAACCTCGCGAGCTATCCCGGCCTCGCGAAGGCCGCGCCGGCCTACGGGATGACGGCGGAGGACCTCCAGGCGCGTCTTGCGGAGCACAATCCGATCGACCGCCTCGCGGCGCTGGCGAAGGCCGGCGTGCCGCTGTTCGCGATCCACGGCGACGTCGACAAGCTGGTGCCGCTCGCGGACAACTCGGGTCTGATGAAGGAGCGTTACACCGCCCTCGGAGGGACGATGCATCTGATCGTACCGCCCGGCCAGGGCCACAACATGTGGACCGGGTTCTTCCGGTGCGACGACCTCGTGAAATTCGTGATGGAGCGCGCCGGGCGATGAGGCGTCCGGCCCGCAGGCGCCCGGCCGCCGTGCCCGTGCTTGATGGGACCGAAACAGCAGCGGAGGAGACATGAAGACTCGGATCGTCGCGATGATGGCGGCACTGGCCGCACTGCAGGGGGACGCGCCCGCGGCCGACGAACTTGCCGGCGGTTTCGCCGCCCCGCCGCCCGCGGCGCGGCCGTGGGTGTACTGGTTTCCGCTCGACGGGAACATCACGAGCAACGGCATCACGGCCGACCTCGAGGCGATGGCGCGCGTCGGAATCGGCGGCGTGCTCTACATGGAGACCGCGCAGGGCACGCCGAAGGGCCCCGCCGACTTCGGCGGCCCGCTGTGGCGCGACCTCTTCCGCCACGCCCTCGGCGAGGCGGCCCGGCTCGGGATCGAGATCAACATGAACAACGACGCCGGCTGGTGCGGCAGCGGAGGGCCGTGGATCACGCCGGAGCTGTCGATGCAGAAGCTCGTGTGGACGGCGACCAACGTCACCGGCCCCGTCCGGTTCGAAGGCGTTCTGGAGCGGCCGCCGGCCGAGCGCGACTTCTACCGCGACATCGCCGTCCTCGCGCACCCGGCGCCGTCCAACGCCGCGCGCATCGCGGGCATCAAGGCCAAGGCCGCGTTCGTTCCGGCCCGCGGTTCATTCGCCGCGCGCGCACACTGGCCGGAGCTGCCCGCCGGCCGCGCCGTGCCGTTCTCGGAGATCCGCGCGATCGGGTGCGGTGTCGACGAGGCCGGCCGCATCGCGTGGGACGTTCCGGCGGGGACATGGACGATCCTCCGCCTCGGCCACACGACCACGGGCAAGGAAAACCACCCGGCGCCGGTGGCCGGGCGCGGGCTCGAATGCGACAAGCTCAGCCGCGAGGCGGCGCAGGTGATGTACGACGGCCTCATGGCCAAGCTCGTCGGGGACGCCGGCCCGCTGGCCGGGAAGACGCTCGTCTCGACGCACATCGACAGCTGGGAGGTCGGCAGCCAGAACTGGACGCCGAAGCTCCGCGACGAGTTTCGCGCGCGCCGCGGCTACGATCCGCTCCCCTGGCTTGTGACCGCAACCGGCGCCGTGGTCGACAGCTTCGAGGCCTCCGAGCGCTTCCTGTGGGACCTGCGCCAGACGATCTCCGAGCTGCTGCTCCAGAACTACGCCGGTGCGTTCCGCGAGATGGCGCGCGAGGACGGCCTGCGCCTGTCGATCGAGGCCTACACGACGTGCCCGACCGA
>CAYODK010000039.1:0-35186 GCA_964402695.1 uncultured Verrucomicrobiota bacterium | reverse complement strand
CTGAACGAGGCGGGGCGCCTCGTCCACGGCGGACACACCACCGCATCGCGGGGTTCAGCAAGAGCGTATTGTAATGCATGGACCAAGAGCATGATGTAGATCGCGCCTTCATTCCCCTATATCGACGCTGCGTCGAGGTGAAGGAGCATCATAGTCATCCCTGTGAATGGGGATAATCTTGAGTTCGTCCTGCATCAGTCTGTCGAGAGGACGCTCCGGAAGGGCCAGCCCCGCGAGTTGGTCCCGCCGTTGGGGACGGGCAAGGTCATCGGCGGTCTTCCTTCACGAACGCCGCAGGCGAATAAATCCATTCTATCATGCGGGCGTCCACGAGACCGATCTCTGTGACGGCCCGGATGTGTGAAGCACGCGCCGTCCGCCTCTGATCCTGCGAGAACCCTCCGGGCGCAGGACGTCCGCAACTCCTGCCGGACGAGCGTCCTCGCGCCTATGCGAAATCACGCCGGGGGCCATGCGGATGGCGGCATTCCGGGCCTGCGGATGTGATCCCGCGTGACGGGCGATCCACGCGCGCGCGAGGCTCGCGGCGAGCGGGATGGCGCATGCGTGCGCAGGCGCGATGCGGGAGAACGATGATGAATACGCGCTGGAATATGAGTGCAGGGATGAAGGCCGCGACCGCCGCGCTGCTGATCGTCGCGATGCCGGGGGGCGTCCGGGCCGACGTGGCCGTGTTCGGCGCGTCGGGCGATGACTTCATGTACAGCGCCGTGAGCTGGACGAATCGCAACTGGGGCGCGTGGACGACCCCGCAGTTGGGGATCGGCCTCAACAGTGCGACGGATCGGTACCGGGCGCTGGTCCGGTTCGATGTCAGTTCGCTGGCGGACGACGTCACGATCGACTCCGCCACGCTGACCTTCACGCAGGCGTCGAACTCGAAGATCGTGCCGGCGAACGGGGACTTCAGCGTGCGGTTGCTGCTCATCGCCGATGCGAACGCCGGGTGGATCGAGGGCACGATGAGCGCAGCCACCGCCGGGGCCGGCGAACCGTGCTGGGGCTACCGCCAGTACGACACGACGTTCTGGACCGGCGGGGCGGGGATTGGGAACAGCACCGCGTCGCCCGGGATCGCGGCGCTTCTGGACACGCAGACGATCGACGTCGACACCATCAACGTCGGCACCGCGATCACGTTCGCCATCACCTCCGCGGCGGGGCTGAACGCGATCAAGGCTTGGTCGACGAACGGACTCAACGGCGGCTTCCTGCTGGCGACCGACGAGACATCGCCCGGGCAGAACGCGCTGCTGGTGGGATCGAGTGAGCACGCCACCGAGTCCTACCGCCCGTCGCTGAGCGTGACCTACACCGTCGTCCCCGAGCCCTCGACCGTGTCGATGCTCGGCCTGGCCGCGCTCGCCGGATTGCTTCGGCGGCGCGGCCGGTCATACTGACCCCGCGGGCGCGCCCGGCGTGGCGCCCCGTCCGGCCGGGGAAGCGAAGCCCATGAAGTCCGTGCACGAGGTGCAGGCCGAGACCGACCTGCGGAAACTGGCCGACCTTCGGGCGGAACTGGAGGCCTTTGCCGCGCGCGAGGCGGCGGGTCGTCCGGGTTGCGGCGCGGAGGCGCGCCGGACCCTGCAGCCCATCCTTGCCCGGCTTCGCGAGGCGGCCGGGAGCCGCGACCACGACGCATTCCGCGAGGCCGACCGCCTCCTGCACGAGCGCATCGTGCTGCTGGCGGAAGTGCCGACGTTGCGCGCGATCTGGGGCACGGTCTGGGAGGCGCTGGCCGCCTTCCACCGCGAGAGCCTGAAGGTCTACTGGCCGGACCTGCGCGTCCTGATGGACGAGCACGAGTACCTGGTCGACGCGATCTGCGCGGGCGACGCGGCCGCGGCGCAGGACGGCGTCCGCAGCCACCTGAAGGCGGTATGGTTCCGTATCGCGGAGCGGCGCGGCGACATCCTGCGCGAGCAGGACCCGTTGCAGCGCGCCACGGCCTATCTTGCGTTTCATCTGCACCGCCGGATCCGCCTTCCCCAGGTCGCCCGGGAGATCGCCTTCACCAGCGCCGGCCATCTCTCCAAGCTCTTCCGGGAGCACCATGGGAAGAGTTTCCGCGCCTACCTTCAGGACCTGCGCATGGAGGTCGCGGCGGATCTGCTCGCCCGCACGACGCTGCCCGTCGCCCAGATCGCGCGCCGCGTCGGCTACGGCGACGCGTCCCGGTTCGGCCAGCACTTCAAGCGAACGCATCGGACGACCCCCGGCGACTGGCGCCGCCGGCACGGAACCGCAGGCACCCCCGATCGCTGACGGCCCTGCAGGGAAGGCCCCCGCGGATGGGCTCGGGGCAGGCAGGAGTGCCTGCCCCACGCGCTCTCCGATCAACGTTTCTGGAGAGGCGAACTGCTGCGGGCCCGGACCTTGCATTCGCGTGAGCCCCTCGTTCCGGCCCCGCTCAGCTCGGCCCTCCAACAGCACCCACGGCGCGCGGGCGCACGGGGGCATTGCCGCGACCAGCGGTCGCGGCTACAGTCGACCGGACCGTGTTGATTCGACCGGACGGACGGGCGTGGAAGCGGGGGGAGGATGCGATGAGCGTGCGCTTCAGGAAGGTTCAGAACTGGGCGATGGCCGTGGTGGCGGTGGCGCTGACGACGGCTTCGGGGGCGGCGGATCCGCTGGAGGACGCCTTCCGCGCGCCGCCGCAGGAGGCGCGGTCGCTGACGTGGTGGCACTGGTTGAACGGCTCCATCACGAAGGACGGCATCACGCGCGACCTCGAGTCGATGAAGCGCGCCGGCCTCGGCGGCTGCTACCTCTTCAACTGCGGCGGGAAGTACCCCGAGGGCGACGTGCGGTTCATGCAGCCGAAATGGCTCGACGCGATGGATCACACGATCCGCGAGGCCGGGCGCCTCGGCCTCAAGTTCGGCATCCACAACTGCGACGGCTTCTCGCAGAGCGGCGGCCCCTGGATCACGCCCGAGACCTCGATGAAGGAACTCGTGTGGACCGCGACCGACGCGGAGGGCGGAAAGGCGTTCGACGCCGTCCTCCCGCAGCCGGAGGCGAAGGAGGGCTTCTACCGCGACATCGCCGTCGTCGCGTTCCCTGTCCCCGAGGGCGGGCCGCTGGCGGGTGCGACGCTCGGCGGCTCATTGGCGGCGGCCGAACTGAAGAAATTGGCCGACGGCGATCCTGCCACGCAGGCCGCGATCCCCGTGCCGGCGGAGGAATCCACCATCGACTTCACGTTCGCGGAGCCGCAGGTGGTCCGGTCGCTGACCGCCCGCAACTGCGCCCCGCACCGGTGGGAGGAGGATTTTCCGCTCCGGCTGGAGGCCTCGGACGACGGCAAGGTCTTCCGCCCCGTCGGCGGATTCACGATCAACTGGGACTTCCATGGCGGCGACGGGGCGACGGCAGCCTTCCCCGACACCACCGGCCGTGTCTTCCGCGTCGCCTTCAAGAACCCGCTCGCCGTGCGCATCGGCGAACTGACGCTCAGCAGTGCGGCGAAGGCGCACTTTGCCGAGGCCAAGACGGGATTGCTGCGCAGCCGCGGCCATGGTTCCGAGACGCGCCACCACCGCGCGTTCGAGGGCCCCGCCCGCCACCGCGCGCTGCCAGCGGAGTTCGTCGTGGCCCCGGATTCCGTCCGCGACCTCACGAAGCGGATGGCCGCCGACGGCCGCCTGACGTGGGAGGTCCCCGCCGGGCGCTGGCGGATCCTGCGGATCGGCTACACGAGCAACGGCCATTACGTCGCGCCGGCGACCCCGGAGGGTCGCGGGCTCGAGTGCGACAAGCTCGACCCGGCCGCGGTGCGGTTCCATATGGACCAGTACGTCGGGAAGCTCCTCACCCGGGCCGGCGCCGCGGCGGGTAAGACGTTCGTCGCGGTCGAGATCGACAGCTGGGAGTGCGGCATCCAGAACTGGACCGCCGGGTTCGAGGGCCGCTTCCGTGACCGCGCCGGCTACGACCTGCTGCCGTGGATGCCCGCCCTGCTCGAGGGCTGGATCATCGGCGACGCCGACCGGACCGACCGCGCCCTGTGGGACTGGCGGCGCTTCCTCGCCGACCAGTTCTCCGAGTCCTACTTCGCGGTCGCGGCGGACTACCTGAAGGGGAAGGGCGTCACCTACGTCGGCGAGTCGACGGGGCGGCAGCAGTACCTCTACGACGTCGCCTACATCCGCAACAGCGACGTGACGATGGGCGAGTTCTGGCTCGATTCCGGGCCGGGTCAGGGCGTGCGCGTCGACAACAAGGTCGCATCCTCCATCGCGCACGTCGCGGGGAAGCGGATCGTCGCGTCGGAGTCCTATACCGCCAGCCCCGGCGCGGCGCGCTGGCAGAACCATCCGTTCAGCCTCAAGGCCGAGGGCGACCGCGCCTTCTGCGCCGGCGTGAACCAGTTCGTCTTCCACACCTTCGCGCACCAGCCCTACGAGGCGACCGGGCCGGGGTTCACGTTCTTCTACTGGGGCCTCAATTTCAACCGCGGCAACACGTGGTGGGAGACCGGGGCGCCGGCGTGGATGGACTACCTCGCCCGCTGCAACCACATGCTCCGGCAGGGCCGGCAGGTCTGCGACGTGCTGTGGTTCGTCGGCGAGGACGTTCCCAATCGCATCGCGTGGCGCGACGAGCTGCGGCCCGTCCTGCCCGCGGGCTACGATTTCGACGGCTGCGACGTCCGCGCGCTCATGGAGGCCGGCGTTCGCGACGGTCGCGTCGTGCTGCCATCCGGCGCGGAGTACCGCGTGCTGCTGCTGCCGGACCTTCCGACGATGCGGCCGGCGGTCGCCGAGAAGGTGCTGGGCCTCGTGAAGGCCGGCGCAACGGTGCTCGCGCCGCGGCGGCCGGCGCAGTCGCCGTCGCTCAAGGATCTCGGCGCGGGCGATGCGGCCGTGCGCGCCGCCATCGCGGGACTGTGGGGCGGGGATGGCGCGGGCGAGGTCGACCGCAAGGTCGGCGAGGGGCGGTTCCTCGCCGGGCTTCCCTTCGAGGAGGTCTTCCAGCGGATCGGCCTCGCGTCCGATTTCGAATGCCGGGCGGAAGCGAAGGACGCCGAGGTGTTGTACGTCCACCGTCGCGCCGGCGACCTCGACCTGTGGTTCGTCTCCAACCAGCAGGCCCGGCCGGAGGACGTCGAGGTGGTCTTTCGTGCGGACGGTCGCGCGCCGGAACTCTGGGATGCCGCCTCCGGCGCCATCACGCGGCCGGGCGTGTTCCGGGTCGGAAAGGACGGCCGCGTCACGATGCCGATGAGGCTGGATCCGAACGGATCGGCCTTCGTCGTCTTCCGCGGCAAGGCCGCGGCGCCGCACGCCGTCGAACTGGCCGGCGCCGCGCCGGTGAAGGCGGCGCCTGCGGTCGCGCCCGTTCCTCCCGCCGGCCTCAAGGACGCCGCGCGGACGTTCACGCTGGCGCTGTGGGTGAAGCCGTCCGACGAGATCCCGCTGCCGCCGGAGCGGAAGGCGGAGATCGCGTTCCAGAAACAGAACTGGGCGGTGTTCCCCCCGCAGGGCCAGGCGCAGTTTGGCGACGGGCACGCCGGCGCGGGCATCGCCGCCGGGCGCAACGGCGTCGTCGTCTTCGAGCACGGCGCCCGCTACGCGCCGGCCGTGGTCACGCTGCCGCTGGATCTGACGGAGCGCACGCACGTGGCGGTTGTCTATCGCGACGGCGTGCCGACGCTCTTCGTCAACGGCCGCGAGGCGCGGACGGGAACCAGGGGGCCGCACGTCGTCCATGCCGCCATCGCGGGCGGACACGCCTTCCGGGGCGAGCGCTCCGAGCCGGTGCTCTTCGACCGCGCCCTGTCGGCGGCCGAGATCGCGGCCTTGGCCGAGGCCCCGGCGCTGCCGTCCGCCGCCCCCGCGCCGGTTGCGATCGAGCGGGATGCGGACGGCCGGCTCGTCGCCCGCTTCCGCGAGGCGGCCGACCGGGTCGTGACCCTCTCTGAGGGCGCGACGATCCCGCTGAGGGCGCCGGCGCTGCCCGCGCCCGTGGAGATCGGGGGGCCGTGGCAGGTGACGTTCCCGCCGAACCTGGGCGCACCGGCGTCCGCCGTCTTCGAGAAGCTCGTCTCGTGGCCGGACCGTCCCGAGGCGGGGATCCGGTTCTTCTCCGGAACCGCGACGTATGCGAGGGAATTCGACCTGCCCGCCTCGCTGTTCGGCGCGGGTCGCGAGCTGTTCCTCGACCTCGGATCCGTCGAGGTCATCGCGAACGTCACACTGAACGGGAAGAAACTCGCGACCCTGTGGAAGCCGCCGTTCCGCGTCAACGTCGACGGCGTCGCGAAGCCCGGCGCGAACCGGATCGAGGTGCGCGTGACGAACCTGTGGCCCAACCGGATGATCGGCGACGCCGCGCTGCCGGACGACATGGAGTGGCAGAACTCCGGGAAGGGCGGGACGCTGGCCGCGACGTGGCCGGAGTGGCTGGTGAAGGGGCAGCCTCGTCCGTCCGGGCGCATCGCCTTCTGCACGCGAGGCAACGTTTACGGGAAGAACGACCCGCTCCTGTCCTCCGGCCTCCTTGGCCCCGTCCGCATCTGTTCCGAGGCTGTCGTGCCGGTCAAATAGGCCTTACATCCAATGATGCGGCCGCATCGCTGGTTGTAAGACCGGCGGGCGGTTTCCGAGGCTTGGAAGCGGGAATCCGGGGTGGTTCCAGGGGTCGGAGTCCCCGCCGTCCTGCGCTCGCCCGGCGGGACAGATGAAACCGGCGTCCCACCGGGCTTGTCCCGGTGGGCGCACAACCGTGGCCCCGGCGAAACGATGGCCGGTGTCGGGACGGCCGTCACGCCGCTCCGGTCCTGCTTGAAGGCGCGCTTCGCCAGGCGGATGGTGCGCGGCTGTGAACCGACGCGCTGCCATTCTTACCGCACTCTGGATCGTCGCCGCGGCCGGCGCCGCCGCCCCGCGGCCGGATATCGTCTTCCTGCTGGCCGACGACCTCGGCCGGGCGGACGTCGGCTTCAACGGGCCGGACATCCGGACGCCCAACCTCGACCGGCTCGCCGCCGCCGGGGCGCGGCTTGACGCCCTCTACGCGCTCCCGGTGTGCACGCCCTCGCGTTGCGCGCTGATGACAGGCCGCCACCCGATCCGCTACGGCCGCCAGTTCAACGTGCTCCGGCCCGGGCAGAAGGTCGGGCTCTCGCTCGACGAGCGCCTCCTGCCCGAGGCCCTGCGCGCGGCGGGCTACGAAACCGCCCTCTGCGGCAAGTGGCACCTCGGCGAGTTCGAGGAGGCCTACCAGCCGCACCGGCGCGGGTTCGAGCACACCTACGGGTTCCGCCCCGACCACCGGAAGGTCTCGCACCGGCCCACCGGCGGCGACGACCTGCAGCGCGACGGGAAGCCCTGTGCCGACGAGGGCTGGATGACCGGCCTGCTGGCGCGCGAGGCCGTGCGGCGGATCGAACAGCGCGACGCGCAGCGGCCGCTCTTCCTCTATGTCGCCTTCCATGCCCCGCACACGCCGCTCGAATGCCCCGAGGAATTTTCGAAGCCCTACGCGCACCTCGGCCCCACGCGCGGCGTCTACGCGGGGATGGTCGCCGAGATGGACGCGGCCATCGGCCGAATTGTCGCCGCCATCGAGGCGCGCGGGACGCGCACCAACACGCTCTTCATCTTCGCCAGCGAAAACGGCGGCCTGACGGTGAAGGGCGACATCGCCCGCAACACCCCGTTCCGCGCCGGGAAGGGCAGCCTCTACGAGGGCGGGGTTCGCGTCGCCGCCTTCGCGACGTGGGACGGCCACATCCCGGCCGGCTCGGAAGTCAGGGCGCCGCTGCACATGGCCGATTGGTATCCGACGCTGCTCGGCCTCGCCGGCGCAACGCACGCCGGCAAGCCGCTCGACGGGCGCGACGCGTGGCCGGCGATGCTGCGGGCGGCGCGTGAGGCCCGCAAGCTGGCAATACGGACAGGCACGCCGTTGTACGTGTGGTGCGACGGCCGCGTGGTCGACGCCTTGGCGCCCCGTCGCCGGCGCCGGACAGCTTCGGCATGACGGACATCGGTTACGGCGCATCCGATAGGACGGGTAGATTGATCGCTGAACATGACAGAGCGGTGCTGGTGGTGGACATCCCCGGCGAGGGGCTGGCGGCGGGCGACGTGGGGACCGTTGTACACGTCTACCGCGACGGCACGGCCTTCGAGGTCGAGTTCGTCGCTCTGGACGGGGCGACAGCCGCCGTGGTCACCGTTGAGGCTTCGAACCTGAGGCCGGTCCGGCACAACGAGATCGCCCACGCCCGGCCGCTTGCCGTCGCCTGAGCCGGTCTACCCGTACCCTGGGGTTCTCACTACCTTGTTAGGAAGAACAGGCAGGTTTCCTGACACGGTCCGGGACGGGCCCAATGGGAGGCGCCAAGGAGTTGACAGCAAGACCAGGATAGGTATACATCTAGTAGCGATCATCAATACTACACGTAGGGCATATGAATCGGTCGATGGACAGAGCTGCGCTTGATTTGGCGATGAAGTCGCTGGCGATTCGCCTGGCGGAGAACCAGTCAGACCCGGTCGAAATCGTCGTGTGCGGGGGTTCGGCCCTGATCCTCACGGGGATGATACGGCGAACGACGAAGGACGTGGACGTTGTCGCACTGATCCGGTCGGGCCACTTGGCCTCCCCGGCCCCGCTGCCCGACGAGTTGCTGCGAGCGACCGCGGAGGTCGCCGAGGACCTGGCACTCGAAAGCAACTGGCTCAACAATGGTCCCAGCCGCGGCGAAGGCGGCCTCTTCCAGATGGGGCTTCCCGATGGCTTTGCCGGGAGGCTCACATCGATGAGCTACGGTGACCGGCTGAAGGTCCATTTCATTGGACGACTGGATCACATCCATCTCAAGCTGTACGCATCGGCTGATCGGGGCGGCTATCACATCGAGGATCTCCGTGCCCTCGCTCCGACCCCCGGTGAACTGGCGGCCGCAGCGCGGTGGTGCATGACGCACGATGTGTCCGAGGGCTTCCGGACGGTCCTCAAACAACTCCTGAAGGCGCTGGGCTATGAAGACGTCGCTGATAACCTATAGAGCGGATTTCCGTGACAGAGTGCTCGACCTGCTGTGGCGGCAGTGGACCACGCTGGGTGTCGCCGGCTACGGCGAGCAGTGGCACGGATCGCCGATCGATCCCGAAGCCTTGCTCTTGCTGACCTGTACGGCAGGGCGCTACGACGCACGTCTGTTTGATGCCATGGTCGAGTGGGTTGGCCTCAATGGCCAGTACATCAATGTGCAGCGCCTCAAGCGGATCATCTCGACGGAGGAGTTCGCGGGGGAACGGGTGGTTCGTGCCATCGCGGCGACGGCAAGTGATTCCGTGTCCTCCGCGAAGTGGGCCACGACGAGCGCTGCGCGGGGCGGCGAGAGCCCCACGCCGCTCTTCTTTCTCAAGGACGGCCGCCGGCTGCCCATTGCCAAAGCCCACGATCCGGTGTTCGAAGAACACGGACTCCTGAGGGACAAGTACGAGCCCCGGGGGGTCGTCCAGAAATTCCGGCCCGAGCCTGTCGCAAACCTCATCCTGCGTCTGCGGGCGTTCCTCGGCGTCAACGCACGCTGCGAGATCATCGCGTACCTGCTGCTGAACGAGCAGGGATCGCCGGGTTCGCTTGCCCGGGACGCCTACTACTTCCCCTTCACCATATCGAAGGCCATGGCCGAAATGCGTGATTCCGGCTACCTGATATCGCGCATCAACGGCCGCCGCCGGGACCATCGGCTGGTTCCCGAAACATGGCGGGAGTTGCTTCTGGGCGACCGACGCGTCCCGTGGATCGTCTGGCCGCGCCTCTTCCGCGCCATCGAGGTGCTGTGGGAGTTTCTTTGGGCCGATGATCTGCGGGGCAAGGAACCGTTGGCCCAGGCGTCATCGTTGCGCCGCGTGCTGCTGAAATCGGTCGTGGATAGAACCGAAACATGCGGCATGGACTTCGCCTGTGGCGACATCTCTGCGCATCCCGGTGAGGATCTCCTCCCGTTCGCCATCGAACGCACCACGGAACTTCTCGACCTCGTGGAACGGTCAGGCCAGAGATAGGCGTGCGCCGGGCATCCGAGGCTGCTTCCTCTGATCGCATGGCCGGGCTGGGGGCCTATTCCAACCTGTAGCCGCCTCGCTCGACACCGTCTTGCTCGAAGCTTGACCGCCCCAACCACGCCGCCATACTTCCGCCATGGGCTTCTACGCCAAGGACGAGCCTGCGCAGCCGGCCGCCAAACGGGCGACCGCCGGAACGCCGTCCCGCGCCCGAAAACCCCGGTCCGAAAACACGTGGCCGCCGATTTTCACTGTCGGAATCGGCCACAGGTTCTACAGTCCGTAAAGGCGTTTGGGCAGGATCACGGGATGAGCGGAATGGGGGGACTGCCGAGCGAGATGCGTTCGGCTTCGCCGTTCGGTCGATCCCGCCCATCCTGTAATCCCGTCGCGCCCTTGTGGCGCCTGTCTTGAGGGGCAGACAAGAGTGTCTGCCCCACGAATGCCGACGAATCAGAATCTCTGTCCCCGCATTTCTGGGAAGGTGCAGGGCCGCGGGCCGCTTGAGTGGGCGGGGGGCGTGGCGCATCATGCGGGCATGAGCACACTCCGCAGGTCCGGGCTTGTCCTGCTGCTGGCCGCCGCGGTGGTTGCGGCGATGACGGGGGTCGCGGATGCGGTGACGGAGCGGACGAATGTCCTGTTCCTCATCGTCGACGACCTGACGGCGGCGCTCGGGTGCCATGGCGACCGCGACGCGCGGACGCCGAACATGGACGCGCTCGCAGCGCGCGGTGTGCGGTTCGACCGGGCCTACACGCAGTTCGCTCTGTGCAATCCGTCCCGCGCCTCGTTCCTCACCGGCTGCTATCCTGAACGGACGAAGGTCCTCGACCTCACCACGAGCTTCCGCGACGCCTTGCCGGATGCCGTGACGCTGCCGCAGCTCTTCAAGAACGCCGGCTATGCGGCGGGGCGCGTGGGCAAGGTCTTCCACGTGCCCGATCCGAAGACGAAGCTCGACGTCGAACTCGGCGCGGCGCTGCACAAGGACGGCGCCATCCTCGACGAGGCCAAACTGGCCGAGGCCAGCGAGGGCGACCTGTCCGACCCGCCGCGGAAGTCGGGCCGGGAGGGCAACCAGTACAACCGCTGCTACGCCGCGTCGGCCCGTCCGGACCGCGACTTCACCGACTACGACATCGCGGACAACGCGATCGCCACGCTCGAGCAGTTCAAGGACAAGCCCTTCTTCCTCGCCGTCGGCTTCATCCGTCCCCACACGCCCTACGTCGCGCCGCGGGCGTTCTTCGATCTCATCGACCCGAAGGCCCTCGCCATGCCCGTCTTCTACGGCCCGGGCGGCGAGGACGTCTCGCTCATTCCGAAGGCCGCCCTGCGCCCCAACAACAACGTCTTCCGCTTCGCCGCCCCGTCGCCGGCGGAGGCGCGCGAGGCGCGGCGCGCCTACCTCGCCTCGACCGCGTTCGTCGACGCGCAGGTCGGCCGCGTGCTCGCGAAGCTGGACGAACTCAAGCTCGCGGACCGCACGGTGGTGCTGCTGACCGGCGACCACGGCTACCAGCTGGGCGAGCACGGGCTGTGGGCGAAGCAGACGCTCTTCGAGGAGGGCACCCGCGTGCCGATGCTCGTCGCCGCGCCGGGCGTGCGGCCGGGCGTGTGCTCGCAGCTCGTCGAGCAGGTGGACATCTATCCCACGCTCGCCGGCCTGGCCGGGCTCGACGTGCCGCCGTACGTGCAGGGGCGGTCGATGCAGCCGTTCCTCGCCGACCCCACGGCGGCGGGGCGTCCGGCCGCCTTCAGCGCGATGGTCTCCACGCACACGAAGCTCGCCGGTCGCGCCGTGCGGACGGACCGCTTCCGCTACATCGAGTGGGACGAGGGCCGGGGCGGTCGCCAGCTCTACGACCACGCGGGCGATCCGCGCGAGCTGCGCAACCTGGCCGCGGAGCCGTCGCAGGCCAAGTGCGTGGAGGAGCTGCGCGCCCGCCTCGCCGCCCACGTGACGGAACGGTCCGCGGCGGCTCCGCCCGCGTCGTCGCGGAGGCCCAATGTCCTTCTCATGGTTGCGGACGACCTGGGGTGGGCGGACCTCGGCTGCCAGGGGTGCACGGACGTTCCGACGCCGCACATCGATTCGATCGCGCGGGGCGGGGTGCGCTTCACAAGCGGCTACGTGTCGGCGCCCGTGTGCAGCCCGTCCCGCGCCGGCCTGCTGACCGGCCGCTATCAGACCCGCTTCGGCCACGAGGTCAACCTGCCCGGGGCGGACAAGGCGGCCGTGGGCCTGCCGACGGCGGAGACCCTCGCGGCGCAGCGGTTCAAGGCCGCCGGCTACGCGACCGGCCACGTCGGCAAGTGGCACCTCGGCAACCCGCACACGCCGCAGTACAGCCCAGTGTCGCGCGGTTTCGACACGAGCGTCTGGTTCCCGGGGCAGAAGAAACTGCCGGTGCTGACGCTCCATCGCAACGGCGTCGCGGAGAAGGCGGAGGACCGTTACGTCGACGAGGCCATCGCGCGGGAGGCGGCGGGCTTCATCGCGACCAACGCGGCCGCGCCGTGGTTCCTCTACGTCGCGTTCCTGACGCCGCACCAGCCGCTCGACACGCCGCCGGGCACCGAGGATGCGTTCGCCGCGATCGCGGACAAGGAGCGCCGGAAGTTCGCGGCGATGATGACGCTGCTCGACGGGAGCGTCGGCCGGGTCCTCAAGGCGCTGCGCGACACCGGCCAGGAGGACCGCACGCTGGCCGTCTTCTTCAGCGACAACGGGGCGCCGCCGAAGAACGGCTCGCGCAACACGCCGCTGCGCGGAGGCAAGGGAACGACGTGGGAGGGCGGACTGCGCGTGCCGTGGGTGATGCAGTGGAAGGGCGTCCTGCCCGCAGGGCGGGTCGTCGACGCGCCCGTGATGACGATCGACCTGTTGCCGACCGCACTCGCCGCGGCCGGCGCGGCCGTGCCGGCGGATGCGAAGTTCGACGGCGTCAACCTGCTGCCGTTCCTCACAGGCAAGTCGACCGCGTCGCCGCACGAGTCGCTGTTCTGGCGCTACGGCGAGCAGATGGCGGTCCGCGCGGGCGGCTGGAAGCTCGTCCGGGCGATGGACGCGAAGGCGGCGCCCCCGGCGCCCGCGACCGGCCTCTACAACCTCGCCGCCGATCCGGCGGAGGCGACCGACCTCTCCGCACGCGAGCCGGAACGGGTCCGCGAACTCCAGGTCCTGTGGGACCGGTGGAACGCCGGAAACGTGCCGCCGCTGTGGGGCGACAAGGAATGAACAACAGCCAACAACCAACATCGAACATCCAACATCCAACGCCGGCTCTCCCGTTGGATGTTGGCTGTTGGTTGTTGGGAATTGGATGTTGATTCCGCGTGCCTGCGGGATTGCCTTTCGTGTTCCCGCGCCTATGCTTCACTTTCACGGGCCGGCCGCGTGACGGGGCCGTCCTCGATCGAGGTGCATGATGAAGCTGACGAATCTGGTCCTGACGCTGTCCCTCCTCGCCGGTGCCGCGGCCGCCGCGCCGAAGCCGAACGTGATCTTCATCCTCGCCGACGACATGGGCTTCTCCGACACCGGCTGCTACGGCAGCGAAATCGCGACGCCCAACCTCGACGGCCTCGCGAAGAACGGACTGCGGTTCACGCAGTTCTACAACACCGCGCGCTGCTGGCCGTCGCGCGGCGCGCTGATGACCGGCTACTACGCGCAGCAGATCCGCCGCGACGCGATGCCGGGCGTGCAGGGCGGCGGGCAGGGCATCCGGCCGGCCTGGGCGCCGCTGCTGTCGGACATGCTCAAGCCCCTTGGCTACCGGTCCTACCACTCCGGCAAGTGGCACATCGACGGCGAGCCGCTGAAGAACGGCTTCGAGCACTCCTACCAGATCGAGGGCGGCCAGAATGCCTACTTCAAGGCCTCGGGGGTGTCGGAGGACGGCGCGCCGCTGGCCGACCGGGACGGTTTCTACGTGACGGTCGGCGCGGCGGACCACGCCGTGCGCTGCCTGAAGGAGCACGCGGAGAAGCACGCGGGCGAGCCGTTCTTCGAGTATCTCGCCTTCATCTGCCCGCACTTCCCGCTACACGCGCTGCCGGAGGACATCGAGCGCTACCGCGGCAAGTACGCGGCGGGCTGGGACTCGCTGCGCGAGACCCGCTTCGCGCGGATGAAGGAGATGGGCCTCGTCACGACGCCGCTCGCGCCGATCCAGCGCGACGTCGGTCCGCCCTACCATTTCCCCGACGCGCTCGCGAAGCTCGGCGCGGGCGAGGCGAACCGTCCGCTGCCCTGGCCCGACCTGACCGCGGAGCAGCAGGCGTTCCAGGCGACCAAGATGTCCATCCACGCCGCGATGATCGACCGGATGGACCGCGAGATCGGCCGCGTGCTCGAGCAGGTCCGCGCGATGGGCGCGTGGGACAACACGCTGATCTTCTTCGCCTCCGACAACGGCGCGAGCGCCGAGATCATGGTCCGCGGGGGCGGTCACGACCCGAAGGCGCCGCCGGGCTCCGCGGCGACCTACCTGTGCCTCGGCCCCGGCTTCTCCGGCGCCGCGAACACGCCGCTCCGCCGCCACAAGACGTGGGTCCACGAGGGCGGCATTGCGACGCCGCTGATCGCCCACTGGCCCGCCGGCATCGCCGCTCGCGGCGAGTTGCGACACACGCCCGCGCACCTCGTCGACATCGCGCCCACGGTCCTCGAACTCGCCGGCGGGACGCCCCCGGCGGAGTGGGGCGGCAAGCCGGCCCCCGCGCGGCCCGGCCGCAGCCTGGTGCCGGTCTTCAAGGCCGACGGCAAGCCGGTGCATGACGAGCTCTGGTGGTGCCACGAAGGCCACCGCGCCCTGCGCGCCGGCGACTGGAAGATCGTCTCGCTCAAGGACGGCGAGTGGGAGCTCTACAATCTCGCCACCGACCGCGCCGAGACCACGAACCTCGCCGGCAAGCACCCCGACCGCGTCCGCGCAATGGCCGCCCGCTGGGAGGCCCTCGCCGCGGAGTTCCGCGAGCAAGCCCTCAAGGACGCCCCGCCGCCGCAGCCCAAGAAGGCCAAGGGGAAGAAGCCAGCGGCGAAGTAGGGGTCGCGCAGGGCGATGCGTCCGACGGGCCGCGACCATCCCGCTTCGCGCTGCGCGCTACGCCGGACGAGCCGGTCGCGGCTACAGAAGGCAGCCGGGGGATATGGATTGCTGTAGCCGCGACCGGTGGTCGCGGCCAGGCGGGCATGATCCGGGACGCCATCATCGTCCCGTTGATCACCCTGGATTCCGTGAGATCGAACGGCGAAGCGGGGCGGCCCGTCATCCGGACATCGATGTTGGATGTTCGGTGTTCGGCGTTCGACGTTCACTTCAGGTACTGCTGCAGCAGCGTGAGCATCTGCCGGTCGAGCTGGTGCCCGTTCCAGTCCTCGTAGGCGACGTCGGCGCGGCCGCTGTCGAGGATGCCGAAGCTGCCGCGGAAGTTCCACAGCGCCCAGCCCATGTCCGCCTCCTTCCACAGGTCGAGCCAGCTCTTCATCCAGGCCAGCGTGACCGCGTGCGGGGTCTTGTTGTAGCAGCCCCACTCGCCGACGAAGACCTGCTCGCCCTTCGCGGCGATGTCGCGCCAGGGCTGGAGGTAGGCGACGAGCGTCGCGTCATCGCGCTCGCCGGGCGGCGGAAGGATGCGGCCGTCGGGCGCGACGCGCCACGCCGACTGCTTGCGCCCCCATGAGATGTCCGTGCCCGCCGCCCGCCGTGTGCCCTCGGGCAGCCGGATCACCAGCTCGCGGAACGTGACCCAGTCGCCGGCGACGGCCCGGATGGCGAGACGGCCGGCGGCGGCCGGAAGCCGCGCCGCGAACCGAGCGCCGTTCCGCGCCTCGTAGATCCTGTACTTCGGCTCCTTCGGCGAGCGCGTCCATTCGTTTGTCTGCGCCGCGGGGTCGAGCGCGCGCCGCGCGATCTCCGCCCCGCCCGCCTCGGCGGCCAGCGTGACGCTCCCGCTCACGCGGTCGAGGACGAGCGACACCTCCGTGCCGGCCGGGAGGGGGCCGTCGAGGACGAGGTCGGACGCGAACTCCTTCTTCACCGGCCCGTAGAGATAGCCGCCCACCTTCACCGCCGGCCATGCCGGTTCGGACCACGTGTCGGAACCCTTCACCCAGCCCGCCCTGTAGTGCGAGATGCCGCCCGGATGGTAGCCGCGCGTCGCCTGGACGACGTTCGAGTACTTCATGAATTCCGGCAGCGGCTCGCGGCCGACGTTGAGGCCGTCGACGACGATCAGGCGGTCGGGGTCGACGGCCTGGATCGTCTCGATCGCGCGGCAGAAGACGCGCAGGTAGTCCTCGCGCGTCGTGCGCGAGGGCTCGTTGAGCAGGTTGAAGCTCAGGCGCGACGACGGCACGCCCTTGTAACGCTGCGCGAACATCCGCCAGTGCGCGGCGAAGAGGTCCAGCGTCGCGGCGTTCGTCCACAGGCACGCCGGCTCCGCGGGCGGGTTGATGCAGAAGCCCGGCGCGCGGTGGAGGTTGAGGCACACGTGGATGCCGTGCCGCCGGCCGAACTCAACGGCCTCGTCGATCTCCTTCAGGACCTCCTCGCGGAACGCGAGCGAATCGTGCGCCGGCGTGTAGCAGAGGTAGTCCATCGGCAGCCGCACGAAGTTGAAGCCCAGCGAGCGGATCCAGCGGAAGTCGTCCTCGACGAACCGCCCGTTCTTGGCGGCTTTGAACTTCTCCAGCAGGTTGAACCCGCGCCATTTCGTAACGTCGACCGCCTCCGCCGCGCGTGCGGGACCTCCGGCCAGGGCGGCGAGGATGGCGGCGGACACGGCGGCGCGGAGCAGGGTCGTCTTCATGCGTCCATCAAACCCGCGCCGCGCGCCGGAGGCAAGCCGTGCCGGGTGTCAGACGCCGGGTGTCAGGTGTCGAGTGACAGGTGGCGGATCGGAGGACGACAACCGAATGGGGACAACCGAATGGCGATCGAGGCCTTCAACCGGACGGCGCGATGCAGTAGGGTCGGGGTAGCGGGCGCGGGCCCGGGGAGGGCGGTGGCGATGCGATACCAGGGAATGGGCGGGGCGATGGCGATGGTTGCGGCCGTCGCGGCGGCGGGGCCGATCGACCGCGAGGCATTGGTGTCGCGGCACCGCGTCGTGCTGACGAACCTGACGCCCGCGTTGACGATGCAGGTCGGCAACGGCGAGATTGCCTTCGGCGTCGACGCGACCGGCCTCCAGACGTTCCATGGCCTGACGATGTCGCACTGGGGCTGGCACTCGGTGCCACCGCCGGGCGGACAGAAGCCGGAGGATTTCCGCTTCGAACCCTGGGACACGCACGGCCGGCCGGTCGGCTATCCCACGTCGTCGAAGGCGCAGCCCGAACTTTACGCGTGGCTGCGCGAGAATCCGCACCGGCTCAACCTCGGACGGCTCGCGCTGCGGCTGGACCGTCCGCTCGCGCCCGCCGACGTGAAGGCCATCCGGCAGGAGCTCGACCCGTGGCGCGGAATCGTCACGAGCCGCTACGAACTCGACGGCCGGCCGGTCCTCGTCGAGACCTGCACGCATCCGGACCGCGACGCCGTCGGCGTGCGGATCGCCTCGCCGCTCGTTGCGGACGGCCGCCTCGCGGTCGAGCTTGCCTTCCCGTATGGCCACCACGGCAGGGACGGCGGGGTCTGGGATCGGGCCGCAGCGCACCGCACGACGATGACGCCGCGCGGTGCGCGCGCGGCGGACTTCGACCGCAGGCTGGACGGCGACGGCTACGCGGTCCGCCTGGCGTGGGAGGGCGCCGCCGCGGTCCGCGAGACCGCGCCGCACACGTTCGTCCTCGCGCCCGCCGCCGGTGCGACGTCGCTCGTCTTCGCGTGCGAGTACGCGCCCCGAGCGACCGGGACCGATCTTCCAGACCTTGGAAGCTTCCCCGCGGCGAGTTCCGAACATTGGAAGAAATTCTGGATGTCCGGGGGCGCGATCGACCTCTCCGGCAGCCGCGACCCGCGCTGGCGCGAGCTGGAGCGGCGCATCGTGCTCTCGCAGTACCTTCTGGCAGTGCAGGAGGCCGGCAGCCTGCCGCCGCAGGAGAGCGGGCTCTTCAACAACGGCTGGAACGGCAAGTTCCATCTCGAGATGCACTGGTGGCACGGCGCGCACTACGCGCTATGGGACCGCTGGCCGATGTTCGAGCGCAGCCTCGGCTGGTACGAGCGGATCCGCCCGGCCGCGCGCGAGGCGGCGGCGCGGCAGGGCTACCGCGGCGCGCGCTGGCCGAAGATGGTCGGGCCGGAGGGGCGCGATTCGCCGTCCGGCGTCGGCCCGCTGCTGATCTGGCAGCAGCCGCATCCGATCTTCTACGCGGAGCTCGACCACCGCCGCGCGCCCGGGCGGGCGACCCTCGAGCGGTGGCGCGACATCGTCTCCGACACGGCGGAGTTCATGGCGTCGTACGCATGGCTGAATCCGGCGACCGGACGCTTCGACCTCGGCCCGCCGCTGAAGACGGTGCCCGAGAACACGGACGCGAAGACGGCGTTCAACCCGGCGTTCGAGCTGTCCTACTGGCGCTTCGGCCTGCGCGTGGCGCAGCAGTGGCGCGAGCGGCTCGGGCTGCCGCGCGAGCCGGGGTGGGACCGCGTCCTCGCCGCCCTCGCGCCGCTGCCCGAGGCGGAGGGCGTCTACCTTCAGCAGGGCGGCATGACGGACACGTATACGAAGTGGAACTGGGAGCATCCGGGGCTGGTGGGGCCGCTCGGCCTGCTGCCCGGCGACGGCGTCGACGCCGCGGTGATGGGCCGCACGGTGCGGAAGGTGTGGGACGCGTGGCAGTGGGACCGCAAGACGTGGGGCTGGGATTTCCCGCTGCTGGCGATGGCCGCGGCTCGCAACGGCATGCCCGCGATGGCGGTCGACGCGCTGTTGCACCCGGCGGCGCGCAATACCATGAACGCGCTCGGCCTCAGCGAGGGCGGGCCGTACCCGTATTTCCCGTCCAACGGCGGCCTGCTCTACGCCGTCGCCATGATGGCCGCCGGATGGGACGGCGCGTCCGATCGTCCCGCCCCCGGCTTCCCGGATGACGGCTCATGGGCGGTCGCCTGGGAGGGGCTCACGGTCGCGCCGTGACGTCCGGAGGGGGAGCGGGCGGGCCCTTCACTCCGCGGCGCGCCGGCCGCCGCGCCGTCGGAAGGCGGTGACGAAGTCGGAAAGCTCCGGGGACTTGAGCAGGCGGGCGGAGAGGAAGTACGTGGCGATGCCGGCGGTGAGGCCGGCGAGCACGCCGGAGACCTGGGCCAGTTTCGGAGCGAGGCCGGCCTGCAGGGCCATGCCCCGCGCGCCCGCCTCGGCGAAATAGGCCGTCGCGGCCAGCGCGGCACAGCCGGTCAGATCGCGCGCCAGGCTCCGGCCGATGGCGGGCCAGTCGGGCGGCCCCAGCCGCTTCTCCAGCAGGCGCGTGAGGATCAGGCAGTTCAACGCCTCCGACGCGACGACGGAGAAGGCCAGTCCCGCGTGCTTGTAGTGCAGCGGCCAGGTCCAGCGGAAGGTCAGGCTCATCGCGAGGTTGGCGAGCACGGTGATGATGCCGACGCGGACGGGCGTCCGCGTGTCCTGCATGCCGTAGAACGCGGGCACGACGACCTTGCCGAGGCCGAAGAAGATCAGGCCGGCGCAGTAGACGCGCAGCGAGCGGGCGGTGAGCATCGTCGATTCCGGCCCGAACTGCCGCCACTCGAAACTCATCCGCAGGATGGGCTCCGCCAGGACGAACAACCCGACGGCGGCGGGGAGCATGACGAACAGGATGATGCGCGTCGCGTGGTTCACCGCGTCGCGCAGCCCCTTGAGATCGTGCTGTGCGCCATGGCCGGAGAAGAGCGGCAGCAGCACGGTGCTGAGCGCCGTCGCGAAGATGCCCTGCGGCAGGTAGATCAGGCGCTCGCTGAAATACAGGGAGGCCGCGGCCCATTCGCCGATCGAGGCGGCGAGCATCGTCGCGAAGAAGACGTTGAACTGCGACACCGCGCGGCCGAGGGCGGCGGGGCCCATCAGCGTGAGCACGCGGACCAGTCGCGCGTCGTGGATATCCAGGCCCGGGCGCAGGTCGGCGCCCTTCCGCACGAGCACGGGGACCTGCGCGGCCCACTGGAGCACGCCGGCGAGGAGGATGCCCCACGCGACCGCGTAGATCTGTTCCTCCGGCGTCGATCCGACGCGCGGGCAGACGAACAGCATCACGCCGATCTGCACGAGGTTGAGGATCCACGGCGTCGCCGCCGGAACGGCGAAGTGGTGGAAGGCATTCAGCGCGCCCATCGACACGGCGGCGAGGCAGATGAACAGGAGATAGGGGAGCATGATCCGCAGCAGGGACCACGTCAGGCGGGCGGTCGGGCTCAGGCCGTCGCCCGCCAGCACGATTCCGGCCGCCGCGATGCCGAGGACGACCAGCAGCAGGAGCACGCCGCCGATCAGCGTGAACACCGAGCGCGCGAGCCGCCACGCGGCCGCGTCGCCTTCGTTCTGGCGGCTCTCGACGAAGACCGGGATGAAGGCGGCCGACAGCGCGCCCTCGCCGAACAGGGCGCGGAACAGGTTGGGGATCCGGTAGGCGACGGCGAAGGCCGACATGGCCGCCGAGGTGCCGAAGAGGCCGGCGAGCAGGATGTCGCGGCCGAAACCGAGAAAGCGGCTGACCATTGTGAGCCCGCTGACGACGCCGGTGGAGCGCAGCACGCCGGAACGGTCGTTTGGATCCCCGGCGATCACGGCACCGAGGCCGCCTCCCGCTCGCCGGCCAGCAGGCGCGTCCGGAGAGCGAGCGTGCGATCATCGAGATCCGCCGGCTCGGGGAAGCACTCGAGGAACACCGTCCGCTCGATCGTCTCGCCCGGGCGCAGGCGCTGCCCGGGGGCCGAGAGTTCCAGCTCCGCGTAGGCCGCCCCGCGGTGGACGTAGGCCGCCGCCTGCGGCAGGGCGTTGGTGACGTCCGTTGCGGCGCGCAGCAACAGGAGATGCCGGGGCAGTTCGGCGGCCACCCACGGACGCGCCCCGGTGGCCGCGAGCCGGTGCTCCCCGCCGTATCCCACGCGGTAGACGGCCGATTCCGGGGCCCGGGTGATGGCGAAGGCCGGCGGAGCCTCGAACGCAAGGGCCCGGACGGCGGGCTCGGCGTCGGGGTCGGCCGGGAACACGACCCGCTGCGGCGCCATCACGCGCACCAGCATGGAGGGGCCGGCGGGGATGGTCGATGGTCCGGTCTGCTCGATGCGCTGCCGGATCTCGAGCGAGGCGGCGTGACGGCCGAGCCGGAGGGTTCGTGTCACGCGCAGGTTCACCGGGGGACCGTAGTCCAGAAGCATCGAGCAAACGGCCGCGCCGTCGGCCGTCCGCCAGGCCCGTCCCGTCCACCGGCGTCCCTCGAAGAGGTCGTCCGGGCTCGCCCCCTCCGTCCGGATCCGGGGCCAGACGTCTTCCGGCGAGGGCCAGCCCCAGACTCCGCCGTGGTCGCGCCACGAACCGGCGCCGCTCCGGGGGCCGGCCGCGGGGGGCTCGAGCCCCGCGACGTACAGCACGTTGGATCCGTCCGCGGGGGCGAACGAGCAGACGCGGCCGATGTCCGGAACCACGACCGCCTCCGCGGCGGCGGTGCGCAGGACGAGCGCGTTGGTCCAGGGACCGTAGGCGGAGGGCGGGATCGGCGCCACCGGAACGTCGCCGTCCGACGCCGTGTCCGGCGCGGCGCGCGCGGTCCCGGCGGCCGCGGCCAGCGCGACCGCCGCGATCCGCATCACTCTGGAACGGGATCCGGCCATCCGGCGCCGTTTGTACACGGTTTGCGCGCGCCGTTCACGCACGGATCACGGCGCCTCGAACAACCGCAGGATCGATCGGGCGGGGACGCAGCTCTTCACGACCATCTGCAGGTTGCGCTGTTCGCCGTCCTTCTCGTCGTAGTAGATCGACCGCGTCGAGGCCACCATGCCGACCACGGCCCCGTCCCGGTTGAGCACGGGGGCGCCGCTGGACCCCTTGGCGAAGTCCGCCGTGATCGCCATCCGCGGCACGCGCGGGCCCTTGCGCCCCCCGTCGAGGTAGTGGCGCGACACGACGCCGCGCGAGAGCGTGTAGAACAGGCCGGCCGGATGGCTGATCACGGTGACCTCCGTGCCCGCGGGCGGGTCGGGGGCGAGGACGAGGGGCGGCAGCGGCCCGCCGTCGATCCGGACGGCGACCACGTCGTCGGGCGCCGAGGCGGCGAGGACTTCGCGCACGGGGAAGACTCGGCCGTCGGCGCGGGCGACGGCCAGCCCGGCGGTCGCCCCGGCCGTCCGATTCGTGGCCAGGGCATGATGGTTGAAGACGACGACCTCGGGCGCGACCGCGAAGCAGGACGAACACGAGACATGCCACTCGGAGCACTTCCCGCACTTGTAGAGTTCGCACATCACCAGGGCCGACTCGCGCGCCGGCACGCCGGCCGCGGCGGCGCCGGGGGCCGGCGCGGTCGCCGGAAGCCGTAGACGCGTCTGGAGCCGGACGAGCTGGCCGCGCAGGGTCGCGATGGGCGTGAGCCGGTCGCGATCGTGCAGGGCGACCACCTCGCGGGTCAGGTCGCGCAGGAAGGCGGCGTCGTCCACCGGCGCCGGGTCGGGCGCCGGGCCCGCGGCCGCGGCGCGGGCGGCCCCGGCCGCCAGAAGGAGGAGCGCGAGGAATGGGGGGATGCCATGCACGGGATCAGAACTCCCCGGTGATGCCGGCCGAGAGGAAGTAGCCGTCGTCGACGTCGCCCTCCGGCAGCGTGCCCTGCGTGAAGTCGATCGTGCGATGCAGGAGCGCCCCTCCGCGCACGGTCAGGGTCATGAGGCCGCCGAGCTTCACGTTGGCCCCGGCGTAGACGCGGTGGTCGAGCATCATCAGGTCGCCGCCCGGATCGTCCTCGTCGAGCGAGAAGCGCCACATCCGGTTGATCTGGTAGCCGCAGACCACGGACACGTCGGGATGGAGTCGCCAGAGGGCGCGCGTCTCCGGGTAGCCGAGGTCGAACGTGAGGTCGGGGTGCGGGACGAAGCAGAGCCGGACGATCGGATCGAAGGCGTAGCCCGGGTGGACCCGGAAGCCGCCCTGCACGGCGAACCGCTTGCTGAACGCCTGGATGCCCGACATGGAGAAGGGGATGTTGAAGTTGTCCCACTCGAGTTCCGAGGAGCCCGCGTAGTAGCCCGGGAAAACCTCGCTGCGCAGCGTCAGCCCCTCGGTGGTCCGCAGGTCCCAGCGGACGCGCAGGTAGCCCTCGCCGAACGACCCGGGGAGCCCGAAGCTCGATCCGTCCGTGGGGGTCCACAGTCGCCCGGCCAGCGCGAAATCGAGGTCGCCCCTCGAGGTCCGGTAGTAGCCCAGCGAGATGCGGCCCTGCCACTCGAGGAAGCCGAAGTCCTCGCCCGCGTCCTCGATCGCCTCGTCGGGCGCGACGCCGAGGGACAGGGCCGCGAAGGACTCGCGATCCCCGTCCACGATCGGACAGTACGGGAAGGGGGAGCCGTCGCCGCCCGCGCGTGCCGGACCGGCGAACGTCAACGCCGCGAGCCCCGCGGCTTGAAACCAGCGCTTCATGCATCCTCCCTGCCGTCGGTCATCGCGAGGGCCGGCCCGCCGGGGGCGCCATCTCGACGATCGTCGGCGTCAGTTCGATCGTCACGGCATGATGAGCGCCGCCGCGCGCCGTGCCAATCAGAAAGCGGGAGTAGAATTCGCGGCTCTGCGCGGCGCCGCCGACCTGGAGGGTCTGGCCGGGGGCGACGACGACCTCGGTGGCGGCGCGCTGGTAGCGGATCCGGTACGGATTCCCGTCGACCGTTCCGCTCAGCTCCGGGGTCAGGCGCACGCGGATCAGGGCCTGGGGCCCTTCGCCGATCACCGTCGGCTCGACCGCAAGGAAGGCGCCGACCCTCTGCCACTGCACGACCTGCTGCACGAGGCCCCAGTCGAGCGCCTGCGTCACCAGCCAGCCGGCGTACGGCACGTCCTCGCCCACGTGCAGCGTCGCCGAGCGGCCGCTGGCGACCGTCAGCGTCTGCACCGTGTTGTCGCGGACGTCGGTCGTCGAGTGCGTCAGCGTCGGGCGGAGGCGGATCCCGCCCCCGGGAGCGCCGCCGGAGAGGCCGAGCGAGGCGCCGCTCTCCGCCTGCCGGCCGCCCCCGCTGTGACGCACCTCGATGCGGACGACCTTCGGCGGCGCGGAGAGTTCGGAGGCCATCGCCGCAAGCTTCTCGTGCTCGTCCGCGGTGGCGAAGACGAGCAGCCGGTTGTTCTTCGCGTCGAGGACGACGCTGCCGCCGGGCGACACGATGCCCCGGGCGATCGGTTCGGCCGTCGCCGCGTCGGTGAAACCCAGCGCGTGCGTCTTGAAGACGCGGTTGGTGCCGCCGGCCACCGCCATGCCGGCCGCCAGCAGGATCACCGGAATCATCGTTTTCATTGTTCGCGGCCCTCCGCCCGAACCATCGGCCTGGAACACCGCCCGCGCAAGGTCAAAGCGGCCGGGCGCCGGGCATCGAAACCCGGGCTCAACAGCCAACGGGGGAAGACGAGGGAGGAAACCTGGGACCTGAAAGAGGGCGCGCCCTCGCCCCTCGATCCTCGTCCCCCTGCGGTTGTCGACCTCCGGATCGGGGTGCCAGAGATTAGGATTACGAATACGATCAGGAAGGGGCCGGCACTCGACACCGGCCACTCGACACGGTCCTTCCGCTCAGTCCAGCGCGTGGACGATCAGCCCCGAGCGCAGCTTCGGTTCGAACCAGGTGCTCTTGGGCGGCATGATCCTGTCCGCGTCGGCAACGGCCATGAGCTGGCCGATGCCCACGGGGTGCGCCGAGAAGACCACTGCGGCGCGGCCGTCGCGCAGGCGCTGTTCAAGGTCGGCGGTGCCGCGGATGCCGCCGACGAACGTGATTCGCTCGTTGCTCCGCGGGTCGTCGATGCCGAGGACGGGCGCCAGCAGCCGGTCCTGCAGGACGCTGACATCCAGCACCGCCACCGGATCCGCGCCCGCCGCCGCCGCCGGCCATCGCAGGCGGTGCCAGCCGTCGCGCAGGCCCATGCAGACCTCGCCGGCCTGGAGGGGCACGGGATCGGACACGGCCGTCACCTCGAAGCGGGCGCGGACCTGCTCCATGAACTGCGCCTCGGTCAGGCCGTGGAGGTCCTTCACGGCGCGGTTGTAGGCGAGAATCCGCAGCGTCGAAGCCGGGAAGAAGACCGCAAGCACCCAGTTGAACTCGGCGTCGGGCCCGGCGCCCGGGTTCGCGGCGGCCCGCTCGCGCGCGGCGCGGCGGCCGGCGGCGGCGCGGTGGTGTCCGTCGGCGATGTAGGCGCAGGGCACGCCGCCGAACGCGCGGACCACCGCCTGCGGATCGGGCGCGCGCCACACGGTGTGGCGGACGCCGTCGGGCGCGGTGAGGTCGCACAGCGGCGCGGCCGCGCAGGCCGCCGCGGTGAGCGCGCCCATCGCCTCGACGTCGCGATAGGCGAGGAAGACGGGGCCGGACTGGATCCCCGTGGCCAGGATGTGCCGGGAGCGGTCGTCCTCCGGCTTCTGTCGCGTCTTCTCGTGCTTCTTGATGATGCCGCGTTCGTAGTCGTCGACGTGGTAGAGCGCCACGACGCCCGTCTGCGCGTGCGCGCCGATGGACTGCCGGTAGAAGAAGAGGCCCTCCGCCGCGTCGCGCTCGAACCAGCCGCGGTCGACGAACGAGCCCCAGTTCGTCGCGGCGCGGGTATAGACCGTCGGAGCGTAGGGATCGGATTCCGGCGGAAACTCGATCTCGGCGCGGCTGATCCGCAGGAAGCACTTCGGGTTGTCGCCGGCGAACTTCGACGCCTCGGCCCGGTCGACCACGTCGTAGGGCGGACTCGCGATCGCCGCCTCCAGTCCCGCCGCCGGCCGCCATGCCCGAAATGCCCGAATTCGCATGATGTGTCTCCTCCGCGGTCGCCCGCATCCTATCCGGCCGGGAGGAGCGGCGCAATCAACAGCCGGCATCGAACACCGGACCGGGCGCAAGGCCGGCCGCGACGACCCGTCGCGGCTACAGAGAAGGCGTCAGGTTTCAGGTGTCAGGCCGGCCCCCGGATTTCGGACCTCGGATCCCGGCCCTCGTTCTCCGATCCGTTCCGCCCCCGACCCCCGACCTCCGCTCCCCGCTCCCGACTCCCTGCTCCCGCTCTCCGCTCCTCACCTCGCCGGCCGGTGGGCGTCGGGCTCGCGGTGGAGGGCGAATTCGGAGAGAGCCGGGCAGGCGGCGGCGGAGACGATGCGAAGGCGAACGCGGTCGGTCGTGACGTCCTCCGCCCCGCGCCACAGGCGGCGCGCGCCGATCGCGGTGCCTTTCGCGAATTCGACCCACTGTCCGTCGCGCCATGCGTCGAGGGCCCAGTCGTCGATCCGCTGGCCGATCGCGACGGGTTCGCGCAGGCTGACGACGTTGAAGGAGGCGGGGCGGACCAGGTCGACCACGATCTCGGCGGCGCGCACCGCGTCGTCGGTGCACCACCAGGTCTCGGGGTTCGTGTCGAGCGCGGCGCCGGGCGCGAACCGCAGGTCGCCGCCGCGGGTGTTCGACGCGGTGGCGGTCGCGCCCTTCGCAAGGTTCGTCGCGAAGATCGCGTCGATCCGTTCGCGGAAGCCGCGCAGCGAGGCCAGGTCGTTTTCGTGGACCAGGCCGCGTCGGTCCGGCGGGATGTTGAGCAGGAACGAGGCCCCGCGGCCGACGGACTGGAAGTAGAGGTCGACGAGGTTCTCCGGCGTCCGCACCTTCGAGTCCTCCGCGGCGTGGTAGAACCAACCCGGCCGGATCGAGACGTCGCACTCGGCCGGCACCCAGTGCGTGCCCGGGCGGTCGCCGTGGTTGAGGCGCTTGCGGTCGGCGGTGCCCGGGTAGAAGTCGTCGCGGTTGACCGTCGCGTAGCACGGGTCGCCGGCGATGCCCTTCTCGTTGCCGACCCAGCGCACGTCCGGGCCGCCGTCGCTGAACATCATGGCGCCGGGCTGGAGTTCGCGGACGAGGGCCCAGGTGGTCTCCCAGTCGTAGTAGGTCCGGTTGTCGATCTTCCGCTTCTCGCGGGCGCCGCCGTAGTAGCCGTCGCCGCCGTTGGCGCCGTCGAACCAGACCTCGAAGATCTCGCCGTAGTTCGTCAGCAACTCGCGGAGCTGGTTGCGGTAGTACTCGACGTAGGCCGGCGTGGCGTAGTCCTTGTGGTTGCGGTCCCAGGGCGAGAGGTAGGCGCCGAACTTGAGCCCGGCGCGGCGGCAGGCGTCGGCGAATTCGCGGACCATGTCGCCCTTGCCGTCCTTCCACGGGCTGTTCTTCACGGAGTGCTCCGTGTGCTTCGAGGGCCAGAGGCAGAAGCCGTCGTGGTGCTTGCAGGTGAGGATGAGCCCCTTCAGGCCGCCGGCCTTGAAGGCGGAGGCGATCTGGTCGGCATCGAACGCGGTCGGGGCGAAGACCGACTCCGCCTCGTCGCCGTATCCCCACTCCTTGTCCGTGAACGTGTTCACGGTGAAGTGGACGAAGCCGTAGACTTCGAGTTCGTGCCAGGCGAGCTGGCGGGCCGACGGCACGGGCCCGTGGGGCGGGGGCGGCTCGGCGGCGGAGCCGGCGGCGGCCAGGAAGAGGGACACCCATCCGATCAGGGGCAGGAACGTCTTCATGGGCGACAGGCTAGCCGTCCGTGCCGGGGAAGGGAATCCCGAATCGGTCCGGGGGACCGCGCGGGATCCCGTCCCGCCGCGCCCTGCGCCGCGGCCGGGGTTGATGGACGGCGGGGCGCGCGGGTAGGATGCGCGGCGTTGCCGCGGGGCGGCCGCGGCGGGAGGCGGGCATGAAGAAGTCGTTCATCGGGGCGGTGCTGGTTGCGGCGTCGGTCGCCGGAGGTGCGCGGGCGGAGCCGGCGGCGAAGGACTACACGAAGGAGACGCCGCAGGAGCGCGCCGCTCGCATGGCGTGGTTCAACGAGGCGCGCTTCGGCATGTTCATCCACTGGGGCCTCTACGCCGTGCCGGCGGGCGAGTGGAACGGCAAGGAGGTCAACGGCATCGGCGAGTGGATCATGAACCGCGCGAAGATCCCGCTGGCCGAATACCGCCCGCTCGTGCAGCAGTTCAACCCCGCGAAGTACGATCCCGCGGAGTGGGCGCGCATCGCGAGGAACGCGGGCATGCGCTACGTCGTGATCACGTCGAAGCACCACGACGGGTTCTGCCTGTGGGATTCGAAGGAGACGACCTACGACATCGCGTCGACGCCCTACGGGAAGGACCTCCTCCGGCCGCTGGCCGACGCCGTGCGCGCCGAGGGGATGACGATGTGCTTCTACCACTCGATCATGGACTGGCAGCACCCGAACTATGAGCCGCTGCCGTCGTGGGACAAGGCCCGGGAGGGGCACCAGCCCGACATGAACGCGTACGTGAAGTACCTCAAGGCCCAGCTCCGCGAGCTGGTGCAGGACTACGGCCCCCTCGGCATCCTGTGGTTCGACGGCGAATGGGAGGCCTCGTGGACCCACGAGCGCGGCGTCGACCTCTACAACTACGTCCGCGGCCTGCAGCCGTCGATCATCGTCAACAACCGCGTCGACAAGGGCCGCAAGGGCATGGTCGGCATGAACGCCGAGGGCGACTTCGCCGGGGATTACGGAACGCCCGAGCAGGAGATCCCGCCGCGCGGCTTCCCCGAGGGCGTCTACTGGGAAAGCTGCATGACCATGAACGACACGTGGGGCTACAAGAAGAACGACCCCAAGTGGAAATCGTCGCAGGACCTGATCCGCAAGCTCGCGGACATCGCCTCGAAGGGCGGGAACTTCCTGCTCAACGTCGGGCCGAAGGCGGACGGCACCATCCCGCCCGAGAGCGTCGAGCGCCTCGCCGCGATGGGCGCGTGGATGAAGGTCAACGGCGAGTCGATCTACGGGACCACGGCGACGCCGTTCCCGCGCCTGCCGTTCCGCTGCACGAAGAAGCCCGGCGTGCTGCACGTCCACGTGTTCGACCGCCCGGCCGACGGCGCCGTCGCGCTGCCGGGCCTGAAGAACGCCGTGAAATCCGCGCGGCTCCTCGCCGGGGGCGTGCCGCTGAAGGTGGCGGTGAGGGACGGCGTGGCGACGATCGCGCTGCCCGCGACGTTGCCCGATGCGAACGACACGGTCGTTGCGGTCGAGGTCGACGGCCTTCCCGAGGCGGCCGCCGCGCCGCTGGGGCAGGGGCCGGACGGGTCGCTCGAGTTGTCCGCCTTCGACGCGAAGATCCACGGTTCGACGCTCAAGTACGAGGAGTCCGGCGACAACCTCGGCTACTGGACGAACGACAGGGACTGGGCCGAATGGTCGTTCACGATCACGAAGCCCGGGACATTCGACGTGGCCGTGACGCTCTCCTGCGACGGCAAGTCCGCGGGCGGCATCTACCAGCTCAAGCTCGTCGACCAGGTTCTCGACGGCAAGGTCGAATCGACCGGCGGGTGGACGAAGTTCAAGACGGTGCCCGCCGGCCGCTTCGTCATTGCCGAGCCCGGCGAATGGTCCCTCGGCATCCGCGGCCGCAAGGCGGAGAAGGCCGAGGGCCTGATGAACCTCCGCGCCGTGAAGCTGACGCCGGTGAGGTGAGCGCGGGCGCCGCCGTGCGTCCCGGATTCGGTGTTGCGTTCGACGGATTCAGGCGCCGGGGAGCAATCCCCGGAACGTGACGCGATCGTGGATCACACAAGCTGCGTCCACGCCGCTTGACCGGGGCGTTTCGTGGTGGGATAGTCCCACCATGACCACGACGGCGGACACCAAGAGGCGTATCATACTGCCGGCAGCGCACCCGGGCGATGTCTTCGACGTGCAGCGTCATGGTGAAGGGCGATACGTCCTCCTTCGGCTCGAACGTCCGGAGCCGAGGGAGCGGATGACCCGGGAGCAATGTCTCCGGGCCATGGCCGGTGCTCCGTTGCGGCCCACGATGGACTGGTCCGACCTTCGAAAGCTGACGCGCGAGCCATGATGCTGCTGGACACGAACGTGTTGATCTATGCGGCCGACGGGCAGACGAAACTCGGCCGCTGGGCGCGTCGGACGATCGCGGAGGCCGTGTCCGGAGACGGCGCCGCCGTCAATGCGATCAGCGTGGCGGAGGCGTGCGTCGGCGATGCCGAACCGGACACCGTGGCCGACAGGATCCGGAGTTGGGGCGTTGCCGTGGTGGACGTTCCCGCGGCGGCTTCGGAGGTCTGTGCGAGGGCCTATCGTGCATACCGGCTGCGTCGCAAGGCCGAGGCTGGCGGTGCCGCCCCCGCGACTCCGCTGCCCGATTTCTTCATCGGTGCCCACGCGCAGGTGATGGGGTGGACCCTGGCCACGGCCGACGAGAGCCGGTTCAGGACCTGCTTTCCGAAGGTCTCGCTTCACGTGCCGTAGTCCGCCGCAGCGCCTCGGCGAAGAGGGTGACGGTGTGGGCGACGCGGACGCGCGTCGCGCCGTCGCGCCGGAGGCCGGTCTCGATCTGAAGCTGGCAGCCCGGGTTGCCGAGGGCGACCACGTCGGCCCCGGTGGCCAGCACGTGGGCGACCTTGCGGTCGAGGAGGCGGTCGGCCGTCTCCGGCTGCGTCAGGCTGTAGACCCCCGCGCTTCCGCAGCACCAGTCCGCCTCGGGCAGGTCGACGAGGATCACTCCCGGGATCGCGGCGAGCACCTGCCGTGGCGCGCGGGCGACGCCCTGGCCGTGGCGAAGGTGGCAGCTTTCATGATAGGCGACGCGCAGCGGCGGCGCGTCCGCGGTCGCGGGCGGCGGGCGCAGGCCGACCTCCACGAGCCACTCGTGGACGTCGCGCACCTTGGCGGCGAAGGCGCGGGCGCGGTCCGCGTAGACGGGGTCGTCCGCCAGCAGCCGGTCGTAGTGACGCAGGTGGCTGCCGCAGCCGCCGGCGTTGGAGATCACGGCGTCGACGCCGTCCGGCGGAATCAGGTCGATCATGCGCCGTGCGAGCGTGCGGGCCGCATCGAGGTCGCCGTTGTGCGCGTGCATCGAGCCGCAGCAGGGCTGGACGGGCGGGGTGACAACCTCGCAGCCGTGGGCGAGGAGGACGTCGGCGGTGTCGCGGTTGACCTCGGCGTAGATCAGGTCCTGCACGCAGCCGGTGAGCAGCGCGACGCGCCGCCGGGGCGGTTCCGCGGCCGGCGTCTCGCGCGGGGCGATCAGCCGGTGCGAGAAACGCGGGCTCACGCGCGGCGCCATCGCCTCCAGCCGCCGCCAGCGGGGGGGGAGAAGCTGGAACGCGCCGGACCGGCGCAGGAGGCGCTCGAGTCCGCTCCGCTGGTAGAGCCGCATGGCCACGCCCAGCACGCGCAGCGCCCGGGGACGGAGGAAGAGGCCGCGCAGCGTGAGGGCACGGAGGAGGCGGCGGAATGGCGTGTCGAGCACGCCCGTGCGCAGCGTCTCTGCGCGGGCGGCCTCGAAGATCTCCGCGTAGCGGACGCCGGCGGGGCATGCGGAGGTGCACGCGAGGCAGCCGAGGCAGTACTCCATCTCGCGGGCGATCGTCGCGCTCATCGGCAGCTCGTCCAGCGCGACGGCGCGCAGCAGCGCGATGCGTCCGCGCGGGCCGTGCCGTTCGAGCCCCGTCTCGGCGTAGGTCGGGCACACGGGCAGGCACAGGCCGCAGTGGAGGCACTGCTGGAGGATCGAGAAGTCGAGCGTCCGCAGCGGCGAAACCGCCGGTCGCGGCAAGGCGCACCCGGGGGACGGCCCGGCGTCGCCGGCTGGCTCAGGGGTGCGCATCGCCGGGGTCGAACATCTTTCCGGGGTTCAGGATGTGCAGCGGGTCGAGCGCGTCCTTCACGGCGCGCATCAGGCGGAGCCCCTCCGCCTTCGCCTGCGCGGGCAGCCAGGGCTTCTTGGCGAGGCCGACGCCGTGCTCCCCGGTGATGGTGCCGCCCAGTTCGAGGGTCGTGGCGAAGAGTTCGTCCAGCGCCGCCGCGACGCGCTTCATCGCCTCCGCGTCGCGTTCGTCGGTGAGGAAGGTCGGGTGCAGGTTGCCGTCGCCCATGTGGCCGAAGGTGCCGATCTCCACGCGGTGCTTCGCGGCGATGGCCTCGACGGCGCGGATCATCTCCGCGAGCCGGCTGCGCGGCACGGTGACGTCCTCGAGGATCGTGGTCGGCCGCAGCCGCGCGAGCGCCGCGAAGGCGGAGCGGCGGGCGGTGGCGAGCTCGGCGGCGTGCTGCGCGTCGCGCGCCAGCGTGACCGAGCGCGCGCCGTGGTCGCGGGCGAGGGCGGCCATGCGGTCGGCCTCCCCGGCGACGACCGCCGGGTGGCCGTCGGTCTCCATCAGCAGCAGGGCCTCGCAGTCGGACGGCAGCCCGACGTGCGCGTAGGCCTCCACGCACCGCATCGTGCGCCGGTCAAGGAACTCGAGGGTGCAGGGGACGATCGGCGCGGCGATGATGGACGACACCGTCTCGGCGGCGTCCTCCATGCGGTCGAAGAGCGCCATCAGCGTCCGCCGCGCGGCGGGGCGGGGGACGAGCTTGAGCAGGATGCGGGTCAGGATGCCGAGCGTGCCCTCGGAGCCGGTGAAGAGGTCGCGCAGCGAGTAGCCGGCAACGTCCTTCACGCACGGGCCGCCGAGCCAGGCGGTCCCGCCCGCGGCGGTGACGACCTCGATGCCCATCACGTAGTCCTGCGTGACGCCGTACTTGAGGCCGCGCAGGCCGCCGGCGTTGTTGGCGACGTTCCCGCCGATCGTCGAGACCTTCATCGAGCCGGGGTCGGGCGGATAGAAGAGGCCCGCCGCGGCGGCCGCGTCGTCGATCGCCTGCGTGAGGACGCCCGGTTCGACGAGGATCGTCAGGTTGCGCGGGTCGAGTTCGAGGATGCGGTTCATCCTCAGCAGGCAGACGACGACCGCGTCGCCGTCCGCCGCGACGCTCCCGCCGGAGAGGCCGGTCCCGCTGCCGCGCGGCACGAGAGGGATGCGGCGGGCGGCGGCCCAGCGGACGACGGCGGCGACCTCGGCGGTGGAGGCCGGGAACACGACGGCGCGCGGCACGCGGCGCAGCGCGGCGGTCGCGTCGAACGCGTAGGGGACGAGGTCCTCCCGCGCCGTCAGCACGCGGTCCGGCGTCAGGATTCCGGCGAGGTCGTCGAGGGGCGGGTTCATGAGAAGAGGAGTTTCAAGTTTCAGGTTGCAAGTTTCAAGTCCGGGCGCGGGCTGCATTCGCCGGGCGGCGGTGTAGACTGTTCGCATGATCACGAAGACGACGTTCGGGTTCCTCAAGGACCTCGGGGTGCACAACCAGCGGGCGTGGTTCCACGCGAACCGGGAGCGGTACGAGGCGGCGCGGGCGGAGGTGGTGGCGCTGGTCGACGCGGTCATCGCGGGGCTGGCCCACGTCGAGCCGGACTTCCTGGAGATCGATCCGGAGGACTGTCTCTTCCGCATCCACCGCGACACGCGGTTCTCGAAGGGCAAGGAGCCCTACAAGACGAATTTCGGGGCGTTCCTCAGCGACCGCGGCCGTCGGGTCGCGCGCGCCGGCTACTACGTCCACGTCGAACCCGGAGAGTGCCTCGTCGCGGCCGGGCTCTACATGCCGCCATCGCTGGAACTCAAGGCCGTGCGCGCGGCGATCCTCGACGACGCGTCGGGGCTGCGGCGGATCCTCGCGCGTCCCGCGTTCCGGAAGACCTTCGGAAGGGAGATGCCGGGCGACCGATTGAAGACCGTGCCGCGGGGGCTGCCGAAGGACCATCCCGACGCGGACCTCCTGCGCTACACGAGCTTCGCCGTCTGGCGGAGCATCCCCGATCGCACGGCGCTCTCGCCGGCCTTCGCGAAGGAGGCGGTCCGCGACTTCCGCGCCGCTCGCGACTTCGTGCGCTGGATCAACCAAGCCCTCGACCGGGCACCGCCGGCGTGAGATTTGTCTCGACCCGCACGGGGTGCGTCACGATGATGCGCGCGTCTCGGGCGGCGCGGTGGGGTTGCCGTGCGTCCGGGGGAAGGAAGAGGAGACGGTCATGGCGCAGTTCCAGGGCAAGGTGCTGATGGTGGGCTACGGGGCGGTGGCGCAGTGCGCGCTTCCGATCCTGATCAAGGAAGCCGGGATCCCCGCGAAGCGGATCACGGTGATGGATTTCGAGGACAAGCGTGCGGAAATCAAGCCCTTCGTCGCTCGCGGCGTGAAGTGGGTCCGCGCCCGCGTCACGCGCGAGAACATGGGGGCGCTGCTCGGGAAGCACCTCAAGGCCGGCGATCTCCTGGTCGACCTGGCGTGGAACATCGACGCCTGCGAGATCCTCCAGTGGTGCCACGACCGGGGCGTCCTCTACGTCAACACGTCGGTCGAGCTGTGGGACCCGTACGAGAACGCCGCGCGGAAGACGCCGCAGCAGAAGACGCTCTACTGGCGGCACATGAACATCCGCCGCATGACGGCCGGCTGGAAGCGGCCCGGGCCGACCGCGGTCCTCGAACATGGCGCCAACCCGGGCCTGATCTCGCACTGGACCAAGCGCGGGCTGCTCGACATCGCCGCGCGGGCGCTCGCCGACAAGAAGTTCAAGGGCGCGAAGGCCGAGGAGATCGCGGACCTGGCGCGGCGGCGCGTCTTCAACCGCCTCGCGTGGAAGCTCGGCGTCAAGGTCATCCACTGCAGCGAGCGCGACACGCAGGTCAGCGACCAGCCCAAGCAGGTCGACGAGTTCGTCAACACGTGGTCGATCGAGGGCTTCCGCGAGGAGGGCACGACGACCGCCGAAATGGGCTGGGGCACGCACGAGAAGACGCTGCCGGACCGCGCGTTCACGCACACGAGCGGTCCGAGGAACCAGATCTGCCTCGCGCGGATGGGCATGAACACGCGCGTGCGTTCCTGGGTCCCGAACTGGTGCATCGAGGGCATGGTCGTCCGCCACGGCGAGGCGTTCACGATCTCCGACCGGCTCACGGTGTGGGAGGGCGGCAAGGCCGTCTACCGGCCGACCGTCCACTACGCCTACCAGTGCAGCGACGCGGGCCTCCTGTCGCTCTATGAGCTGCGCGGCCGAAACTACGAGCTGCAGCCGAAACTGCGGATCATGAACGACGAGATCACGCAGGGCGCGGACGTGCTGGGCGC
>CAYODK010000038.1:0-35334 GCA_964402695.1 uncultured Verrucomicrobiota bacterium | reverse complement strand
CAGCGCCTGAACCTTGGGATGGAACCGGCGCTCCTTGCCTCTGTTCCAGCTGTGCACGAGTTTCTTCAACCGGCGTGCGCTTTCGAGGTCGCGGTCCAGGAGGGCCGAGCACTCGACCTGTGGATAAGACGACAAACCCTGCCTGAGGTCGGTCGTGATGAAGGTGCGCGTGCCGGTGCCATCCCGGGCCTGCGCGGACGTCTGCTCGATGAGCTCGCGCAACTCGAGGTAAAATAGCGCATCGGCGCCGTCAAACGGCAGCAGCGGCGACTGCACGAGGAGTTGACGGAGATCCTCCAGCTTCTCGAAGCGGCGTGAGTCGTACGTTCCGTTGGTCTTGTTAACCAGGAAGTAGCGCCTCTCATTCTGTTGCTTCGTGTTTCTGATCAGATAGCGACGAAGCAGAGCCTGGAGACCGGCCCCCGTGGCTCCCGTTCCGAGAGCGTCTTCGACGCGTAGACCTCTGAGGTGCGCGACAGCGTCCCGCCGTAGCGGGTCTCCTTCGCTGCGTTGGCGGAGTGAGAAGAAGTGCTCGAGCCCGCGAACATACAGGTCCAAGCCCTTCTCGATGGCCCGAAGATCCTGCTTGTCCGCCCGCACCAACGCCATCAGCTGGACCATTTCCCGCGGCGTCAGTTCGAACGGTGTCGCGGTAAGGGCCAGTATCCATCGGAAATGTCCATCCCCGAGGCCCTGGTCGTAGTTCGTCATGTCGCCGTCGGGCGCGAAGATGTACGCTGGCTTCGTCCACCGTGCGTAGTGGTGCGCCTCATCCACGATGACGAGATCCCAGAAGGTTCGGTAAAGCCGCTTGAGAAATGGCCGGGCACTCCGATTGCGCTCGGTGAGCACCTCTTGGTTCACGATGTAGATGCCAGGCCGGGCCTGCAGGCGACCATCATCCCGCATCGCGATCTTGTCGTTCGCGGAGGCGCGGCGGCTGATCGTCACTGGGTGCAGGATTCGGCGGAACGGATGGGTCTGCGGAAAGGAGTCCTCCGTAAGGTACTGCAGGAAGCCGCGACCCTTCTCTCGTGCAGGGCTTAGCTCCTCCTGCCACTTCTCGAGCAGCGACGACTTGCACAGGATGAGCACACGCTCGAAAGGCTTGCGCGCCTGGCGGGCACGCTCGGCGAGCAGCGCGGCCACGGCCAGCGCCTCGTAGGTCTTGCCGAATCCTACCTCGTCGGCCAAGACAACTCCCCGTCGATTCTCCACAAGCAGGTCCCGAAGAGCGGCGGCGACCGCCCGCTCTTGCAGCTCGTGGTCCTTGCCCAGGTGAAGGCGCTCGCAAAGAGCCTCGATGTCGTGGTCGGTGATCGCCATCAACGGCCCCCAACGCGGGTTTCGATGGTCTGCAGCCGCTTGACCGTGCCGGCCAGGTAGGGCGCGATGCGCCGATCGGAGAGCCCTCGCGCCCACGCAGCCGCGGCCAAGATCGCGTCCTTGACCGCGAACTCGTCGACGATCGGGCCCAGCCGAGGCGCTAGCTTCGGATTCGCATCGACGGCGTCGAGCACAAGCTCGATCTCGCGGCTCAGACGATCCACGAGGAAGACGCGGCACTCGACGGTGGGAACCTTGCTGTCCTCTTGAATCGCCTCGCTGCACCACCGGCCGAGATCCTTGAACGTCCGCCGTAGCGTGTACTCCGAATTCGGCAAGGCCTTCCTGCGGGTTCGCATCCCCTTGAAGCCCGAGTGCAGGTTCCGGAAGAAGCGGTCGAGATCCGCTTGGTGCGTGAGGACCGAGATCTCCTTCTCCGTCTTCTTCCGCTTGGTGCGGTGCTGCTCGAGGAACTTGAGCTGCTCACGATAGGTCATGGGCGCACCGCATCCAGAATGCGCGATCTGCTCGTCGAGCGTGGCCATGAGCGGTCCCACCATCGCGAGGCCGCAGAAGTCCGCCGGGCAATCGACGTTGATCGGTGCATCCGATGAGGTCAGCGTGTTGTCGTCCTCGTCGCGAAGCTCAACGCGTACGCGGGAGGCCTGGAGAGACAGAAGCCCGTCTTCGTCAAGGGTCGCGAGAATCGGCACATCGAGATCAGCTTGCTCCTCCTTGCCGAGATCCACCGCGCCGATCGATACCCAGGCCCCGTTGAGTTCGATCAGGATGTGGGCCTTCGTCGCTCCGAGGGTCGAGCCCATCCATGTCAGGAAGAGGCGCCTGTCTGCGACCCGCAGCGAGACATCTCCGACGCGGAAGGACCCGAGCCCAGGGAGTGGCTGTCGCTTGGGGGCGACGTGTCGCAGGAGGTCCCAGTCGGTCACCTCGCCGAACATGGCATCGAGCTGCAGCGCCGCGCGGACCTGGGCATGGCTGGTGCGCTTCCACGGCAGGTGAGTCAGCACCGCGATCTCTGCATTGCCATCGGGGGGCCGGGACAAGAGGGCCGCGCTGGTAAAGTTCGGCGACCCATGAACGGCGATCAGGTACGGCTCGCGGTTGGGACCGCGAGCTCCCTCGATCACGATCAACTTGGCGTGAAGTGGTCTGGCCTCGTCGGAGGTCGCCAGGCGATGTCGCAGCTCGATCTGGTCTTCCCAGGCCCGTAGCTTGTCGAGCGGCAGCTGCGTTTTTCCCTCGGACTGCTGGAAGAACACCGTCACGGGCTTGCTGCCCGACTGCTCGAGCTTCAAGTCGGCAAACAGCTTGGCGAAGATGCCCTCGTCGTCGGGCGCGACTCCAGGGTCCTCGGGCTCAGCTTTGTTCGGCTCGAAGAACGGACTGACGATGGTGACCCGCGCAACGTGACGGTGTGGGAGCTGCGCGAGCAACTGATCCCAGATCGTCTTCTCGTAGTTGTGGAGGAAGATGTGGCGCTTGTCCCCGTTCTTGGGAACGGTCTCGAGCACCTCGCCGAGGGCCACTCGGTTGTCTGCGAGCGTTGCGGCCGCCGCTCCGCCGACCTCCTGTGCCAGGGGGCCGCTCAGGTAGGCGTGAAGCTTCTCGAAGAAGGTTCGCGGCCCGCCCTTTGGCGAGACCTCGTACACGGAGGCGAGCTCGAGGTTCCGTTCTAGCCCGCCTCGCGTCAGGTTGGCGCTGCCGACAACGGCAAGAGCACGGTCATCGGCGACGAGCAAGACGAGTTTCGAGTGGAAGACCCGCGTGCTGAACTGCGCGTTTGCACGGTGGTACCGAACGCTGGGCGCTTCGCGGATCAGGGCGTTCCCGTCCCGGATCACAAGGCATGCCCCGACCTGCCGATCGAAGAGGTCCGGGACAAGTCCCTCCTCAATCCAAGTGCCGTCGAAGCTGAACGTGAGCAGGAGCGACGCTCGCAGTCCCTGTCCAGGGGCGAAGCCACCGATCGCGTCGCGCAGAAGTAGGCGCTCACCGGCCATTAGAGACATCCTTCTGCGTCAGACCAAGGTCCTGGCACAGGCTCCACAGCTGCGGGAACCGCATCGCGTGCCATCCGTAGCCCAGCCGTCGGAGGTCGTCCCTGACGATTCCTCCTGACTCCAAGTAGCACCAGCGCTGCCTGTTCTTGATCCTCGATACCTGCTCGTGCCGGGCCACCATTGCTTGAACGAGATCGCCGTATCCCTCGGCGAGGCTCTTGCTTGGATCGATGGCGTCCAGAAGCGCCATCACCGGTGTGTCCGCGAGGTCTGGCGCCCGCGCCCCATAAGCTCTCTCTGCCTGCACACGAGCCATGAGCGCGCCCCCGAGCGCCGCAGCTACAGCCGGATCCTCTGCCTCCACGAGCGCTTGTTCGATATCGCGAACCGAACCTGCCTTGTTCGCTGCCTTGCTGAACGGAACCTCCCAGAGCGCGCCATGTTCATCATCGGCAGTGATCGACTCCACTAGGCCGGAAATGGAGGCGCGTCCAGTGGACTCGATGGCGTTGATGGCGTGGGCAAAGATGGCCGTCTGGGCCAAGCTGAGGAGTTCGAAGACGGCTGCCTTCTGCAGTAGGGCGCTCTCAGGCTTCGGCTTCTCTCCGTAGAAGCGGAGCAGCGCGTCGCGATTGGCGAGACCCGTCTCCTCGGGCTCCTCCTCGAGCCCAGCAACGTCGTCCTCGGCGATCGAGTCCGCGCTGACCCTTCGGCGTTTGGCGACCTCGTATGCATCCCGGAGCAGGCCCCTCTGGAAGAGCAGGCGGACCGTGTGGTGGCGAGCCTCTGCCTCCCGGGTGCCGCCGAGCAGGAAGCCCTTCAGGAAGATCTCCCTGAACCTCATCCTGCCGAGCCCTGAGAAGCACAGCTTCTTCCCCCACTCACGGAGCGTGTCGCGGCTCTTGGCCTTGTCCGACAGCGCGAAGCCCAAGAAATCATCTGGCACGCGCTTCTTGAACTCGTCCGCCAGCTCCTTGCCGAGCTCGGTGAGCTGCAAGGGCAGAAGACCATCCGCCACGAGCTCCGGCGCCTGCGTCGCGAAGCCGGTACTCTCCAGCGAAGTCGAGTACAGGCGGAAGGCGCCCGCTGACTCCTGGTTCTTCAGGATGCGCTCCGGGACACGGAAGCGGCCGTTAACCGCAGACTGCAGGATCTGCGTCTTGCTTCGCTGGCCCAGAATCAAACACGAACGATCCTCCTGACCATGATGAATGAACTCGCAGAGGGCCAGAGTGCGTTCGAGGCGGTGAAAGCACTCCCGCCGGGACCTTGTTGCCGGCAGCTTCTCTTCGTTGAGCCTCTTCACGGCCCATGCGATGAAGCCGTAGTATCCGATCCGACTCGTGAAGACGGTGAGGCCTGGCAGGATCTCATTCGCCAGGCGCTCCGCATGGCTCTGGAATCCGAGAGGGTCGCGCGAGCCAGGAGGCAGCCGATTGGGTTCCAGCCACTGCGGCAGCAAGGCATCGAACTCGCGGTCCACCTCGGGCTTATCGGCAGCGACGAAGCTGGCATCAAGGCCAATGCGGATGCGTGCCCCTGGAGGCCAGGCTTCGGGCCGGTATCGCAGGCCATGAGATCGGAGGAACCCTTGCATCTCCTCAAGCCGCGACTGCGGCAACCGATCGAACTGCCGCCCGTAGAGCACGCGGCAGAGATCCTCTCGCGTCCGAGAAAGGACCTTCTCGCGGCCTCGAAGAAACGCCGCGAATGAGCCGACCCTGCTCCGCTCCACTTCTTCTCGATAGCCGCCGAGATACTCAAGGGTCACGGTGTCGTCCGCTAGGGCGCGGACGGTCGCGATGTACCAGCGGGTGGTCGTCTCGTCGTAGCGAACGAGGGTGCCGGGTGTGAGTTCCTCTGGCGGCATGACGATGCTGGCTCCCGCTATTGCTACCTCGGGTTGCGCCTTCGGCGGTGACCTGTCCCCGTCACGGAGTCTCCCCCTCACGCGGCCAGTCGTCGGGCACCAGCTTCCTGCCATGACGCCAGCGCTCGGCGACAGCATCCTGGAACCAGACTTCGTTGACGTCGGCGTGCTCGGTGATGATCACCTGCATCCCCGGCGATCCCTCGGTGGATGCTGAGGCGACAACCTCGAACACCAGCCTCAGCATGCGCGACACGGCCAGTCGGTCGTCCTCGGACACGAGCGCCATCGAGCCATCGACATCCTTCTCGGCGGGGAAGTAGACCTGCGAGGGCTGGTCGAGGAACAAGAAGCGTGGCACAGGCCGTTTGCGCTCGGTGAACCATCGATGGAGAGCCAGATGCGCTATGAGGTGATACCCCACCCAGTTCTCCCCGCTGCCCATCCTGTGCATCGGCACCGGGCCGTCGGTCGTGTCCGCGACGACCGTCAGCTTCTTCACGTTGAGACGGAGTGGATACTTGGAATGCTCAAGTTCCAGGCGCCTCGCCCACTCGGTGAGCTGCTGCCCGAGGATGGAGGTGATGGAATCGATGCGCTCCTGGATGCGGTCGTCGCACAGCTCGGTCTCAAGGGCAGCGCACTGAGACTGAAGACCAGCCGCCTTCTCCTCGAGGGCTTTGGTGTCAGGCAGCTCGGGCAGGCTCTCGAGGTAGAGGGCGATCCGCCCGAGGATGTGTGCTCGTCGGGTCGCCTCATCCTGAACCTCTGCCAGCCGATCACTGGCGGTCCGAACAGCCTCCATGGCCGATCGGTTCTTCGTCAGAGCACCTTGGACGCGCTGGAGCTTCGCCTCAAGGTCGGAGACCGCCTTCTCTATCTGGGGGGCGGCCTGCGCGACGGAGGCAAGCCGAGTCGACAGGGCAGCCAGGCTGCCCTTCACGTCCTCGGCACTCGGAGGCTGCACCGGCGTCGCCAAGGGCTGGGCGCACATCGGGCAGGCATGACCTGACTCTACTCCGTCGAAGATCCCAATCGTCTGAAGCCGAGCCTGTTGCTCTGTGGCCTCACGAGCAAACCCGCGTTCGTCCTGCACGTAGGCTCGAACCGCCGCGATCTCATCTTGAAGCCGCCTCTGCTCGTCGCGCAGGCGGGCGCGCTCGATCGAAAGACGGTCGAACTCAGCGCCATCAGGTAGGCCCTGCTCGATGCTGGCCATCGGCGTCGTGCCGATCACCTGAAGCGCAGCGATGGTGTCCTCCCAGGAGGTCGGATCGGCCGAGGTCAGGCCAGCATCGCGCGCTTGGGCGAGCAATGAGGCCGCCTTGCTGACTCCGTCGCCGCGCAGGGCCTGAAGCTCCGCAAGCCGTCGATCGCAGGATCGCAGCTCATCCTTGAGACGCCGCAGCTCTTCGCGTTTGCGCACGTACTCGTCATCCACGGCGCCGAGGAAGTACGGCAGCGTGTCCTTCAACGCCTGCGCCACGAAGTTGTCCGCGGCGCCGTGGAACAGCTGTTGGCGACGGATGATCTCGTCCTGCGGCTGGAAGCAGAGTGCCAGTGCGTGCCGGATGGTGGCCGATAGCGCGGCACGAGTCTGCCCCGGGGGCGGCTCGCGGACGTTGTCTCGAATGCCGCACCACCCGGTAAGAAGGGCGACGAGCCCCTTGGTATTCGTGGTCTGCCGCAACTGGTCGGCGTTGGGGATGCCAACGGTGTCGCCGATGTCGACGAAGCATTCCTCGCTCGAAGAGGCGCGAGACGGCGGACACCGTCGTGCGATGAACGCCTGCCCAGTCTCAAGCTGGAGCCTCAACCCGAACCACGCCACAGAACGCCGAATTGGTCCCTCGGGCACGTGGCACTCCCCGCAACCGAAGCAGTAGTCGACCACGTCGATGAGTGCCGACTTCCCCGACTTGGACGCGCCCGTCACGATACTGACGTTGCTAGGGCGCAGTGCGAGCTCGCGGCGCCGTCCATCGTGGCTGTAGACAACGATGTCACGAATCTGAACGCTCATGGCCGCACCCCCATCAGCGCCATGACCGTCGTCGGGCTCCCCGCCCGAGCGAACCACCTCCCGAGGAAGTCCGCCTTCTTGGCGCACGCTCGCACCTCATCGCTCGACCTTCCAAGCTCGGTGGTGACCTTCCGCTTCCAACTCTGCTCAGCAGAGACCGCGTCCGCGCTGATTGTCAGGAATCCGCGGACACCCCCGAATATGAGGGCTTCCTTCGTGAACGGGACCAGCATGCGGGATCGCTCTGCGAGCCGCGCGCGTACGAGAGAGTTCTCATCAAGCCAGACGGGGAGCGAAGTCGTCACCATCTTCGGCAGCGACTCGCGGGTCTCCCGGTGAAGCACCAACGGAAGAACGAGGAAAGAGGTGGCGAAAGGCAGTCCGGCGCCGCCCTCGGCATTGTGGCCGCTGGCGGCATGCCAGAACAACAAGGAGAAGAAGCTCGGGTTGAGCAGGGCTCGTTCCTCGGGCGCACGACTCGTCCACGGGGTCATTTGCCGCTCCTCTGGGGGGCCAGCAGCTCAGCCAGCCGCGTTCGAAAGTCGGGGTGCCATCCCACTCGCTGCTCATCTGCGAGCATGTGCAGCGACCCGCGCGTTATGAAGGGCTCGGTCACACGAGGGCGTATCGGGATGACGCTCTGCTCGGCCCACTTCAGGACGTTCCGGGCGGCTTGGTTCTTCGCATCTTCGGTTGCGGCCTCACCGATCTCATCCTTCATGGCGAGGAACACAAGGTCCCAGGCTTCGACGAGACGGCGTTCGTACTGCTGGACCTCGCCGACGTACACCAGGTCCTCGCGAAGCCATCGAGAACGCTGTTCGAAAGCTCGGTAGTAGTCCCGGATGGCGGCGGCGATGCGTTGCTTGCTCGCCTTAACGAGTTCAATCTGCCGCACGAACGTCGAGCCCGCATGGGCCGCATGGGTGGCTTCATCCAGCGTGAAGTCCAGGAGATCCCCGTCGATCGGCAAGGCCTCCTGTTTGAACTGCTCCCGGAGATCCGCCATTTGGGCCTCGATCTCCTCGGCCAGAATCCGGTCGCCCGACGTCGCGAGCTGTCGCAGCACACGCCTGATCCACCAGCCCTCGAGTCGACCGAGAAAGGCATCGAGATGCTTCCTCTCGACAGCAGAGAAGACGACCGTGCGAAGTTCCTGGTCTGCCCCGGCCATCGTGGGCGCTGCGTCGATCACGACGACCGCGTCCAGAAGCGCAAGTCGACGCGCTGGAGCGGCCTCCAGAAAGGCCGCGTAAGCGGCTTCGTTGGCCTTGTTCGTCGACGACTGTGCCGTGGTCTCAAGCGCAGACAGGGCAGCAGGGACATCGCGATTCGTCTTCCGCAGGCGAGAAGCCGCCGACCCATCGGCAGCCAACGCGGTCGTGAGCAAGTGGAGGTTGGTTCCGGGGATGATCTGTCCGGCCTCGGCGGCCTCGAACCAGATGCGCAGCGACTTCCAGAGGTCTGGACTCACGTCGGTGAGGTTCGCCTCGCGTTTGCGGTGGTGCTTCGTCTGCACCAGTTCCTGGGGCGTCCCTCCCTTGGTCTCGAACGCCACGTCGTCCAGCGTCTCGACAGAGACAACGAAGTCGGCACCTATCGGCAGCCTCTGCAGCGACCAGAGCAGAGCCACCCGCATCTGGTACAGGTAGCCAATGAGGCTGTCGCCTGCCGAGAATGTCGTTTCGTGCGTCATGCTAACTGACAAGGAACTGCCCGTCTGGTGGCATGGGCACGCGCCCGTTGGGGGCGGCCTGAAACGGCGTTTCCATGGTGGAGAGGCTGTCAGAATGCTGTCGGGGGGTCAAGAACGGGAACCGCTTGGGGCCGACTGGGGCGGGCGAGCTCGATCTGGGTGCGATCCGCGGGCAACTGAACCTGCCCGCGGGCGTGGGCGAGAAGGAGATCATCGGGCGCTGCTCCAAGTGATCGCAACGCTGAGCACAAAGCATGAGCAGCGTCTCAATGCTCCGTCGCTGATCCGGGGAGGTGCAGCCCCGCCGGACTGCCCGGCAATGGCATTCTTGGAACGCGTTCCAAATCTCCCGAGCCAGGCGCGCGCCGGCGGCCCGCCCGGGGTCCATGCCGGTCACTCCACGGCCTGCTTCTTCCTTTGGGCGATGCTGACGACCCGGCCCGGGGTGGGGGCATGATCTGCCAGAACACCCCGGCCACGTCGGGATTCTCACGCGGGTACTTCAACGAGGGCTGGAAGCCGAGCCACGAGGATTCAGGTCCGTGTATTCAGTTGCTGCCCCGACCGACCGGTGCGATCCCGGCCGGCTCGACGGTCACGGATCTTGCTCGACAACCCCTGTGCCGGGCCGCTGCCCTCTGCTTCCGATCCTCCGGCAATAACGGGGGTGAACTTGATCGTCGGTAGCGTGGCTATCGCCTCCGCCTTCAGTTCGTGGCCCGCGTGTGTGTAGTGCTCGGTCATCGCGGGGCTGCCGTGCCCGACCATCTCCTGGATAGCAACCTGCGGGATCCTATTCGCGGCGCAGAGGCTTACAAACGAATGTCGAAGTGAGTGGAATCCGACTCGGACTATCACCTTCCTGCGGTGCTGGCCGGCGATTCTCTCTGTGGTTTGAATGCCGCACGACTTGAAGTGGTCTTGGATGTGCTTTGTGATGGCCGAAGACCTTCCCTTTGCGTACAGCGCGGCGTCGTCGGGGAAGAGGTACTCCGAGGTGCCGTCCGTTCTGGCCCTCAACTCGCAGAGTATGGTCTCCAGAACGGGGTGAAGCGGGAGACTCACGATCTTGTGCTTGCGCCGCGTCTTGTTGGGGACGCGTTTGATCGTGTGCTCTCGGAAGTCGACCTCGTCCCACCGAAGGGTGACGACGTCGCCCAGGCGCAAGCCGGTGTAGAGCCCGATGGCAAGCCAAACCCGAAGGGTGCCCCGGGCCGTCGTGCATATCTTCTGCAGCTCGTCGGGCGTCAACTCCCGCCGGCCCTCTCCTTCGTTCTCCTGCTTCGAGATGTCCTGCCACGGATCGGCCGTCATCCCGGCATTTGTCCGAAGGGTCGTGAACAGGGACCGCAGGAAGTTGATCGTTCCGTTGTAGGTTCGGGGGCTGATGCCGCTCTTCCACAGGTGAGTCGCATATTCCTCGGCGACCGTCGGCGTGACCTCATGCATGAAGCGGACTTCTGGCCGGGCCGTGGCCAGCCAGTTCTTGAAGCCGTTCTTTATCTTGCGATGGCCATGCTTCTTGGCGTCGTCGCGCCCCCAATAGGCGAGGTACATCTCGATGGTCTGCTTGCTTGGCCGTCGTTTCTTCGGGCTGTCGAGCCACGCCTGCCAGGCGTCGGCGACCGCCAGAGTGCGCGTGGACCCATCCCGGAGTCGCTCCGCAAATACCACTCGCTTCGTCTCCTGTTCGTGCGCCGGGAGGCGGGAGATGGCGTCTGCGAGTCGTGCGAAGAGAGCGTCGGCCGACTCACGTCCCCGGATTTCGGCGAGCATGCGGTCGAGTTCGGCATCCGCGGCCTTCCTGGATTCCCTGGCCTTGCTGCCGGCTCCCACGGGGATGCGCGTGCTCCGGCAGTAATCCTTGCCGTGGTGCATGAATCTGGCGTACCACACGCCGTTACGCTCGAAGATCTGCGCCACGCACTGCTCCTTCTGTTCGTTTCTGCACTTCGTGATTCAAGTCGTAGCATCTTGTAGCAAAGGGAGGAGAAGTCAAGCGGCGCCCCGTATCTATTTCGTAGCGCGGATGGGTCGTCTGCCAAGAAATCCGCGGGAATGCGAGCGATTTCTTCGAAATAAGCTGAAAAGTAATGGCGGGGACGACGGGACTCGAACCCGCAACACCCAGATCGACAATCTGGTACTCTAACCAATTGAGCTACGTCCCCGTAACCCGGCGAGAGGGTGCAGATCATACGGATCGGCGGGCTCCGTGCAAGCCGTTTTTTCGCGATGACGCCTCCGCGGGGGTGTTGCGGATGCGTGCGGGCGGGCGGGTCCATCGGGATGGCTTGACTGCGGGCACCGCAGGAAGTAAGGGGTTTCCGTCCGACACAACAGCAAGGCGAGGGGCGAATGGAAAAGAACTCCGGGGTCCAGGACCCCGCCGCGATCCGGCGGGAGCTGAAGGAACTGCTCGTTCGCAACCTCTCCCTCCAGAACGTCACGCCGGAGCAGATCCAGGATGACGCCCCCCTGTTCGGCGAGGGGTTGGGGTTGGATTCGCTGGATGCCGTCGAGATCGTGGTCATCCTGCAGCGGCATTTCGGGGTGGAAGTGAAGGACATGGACGTGGGCCGGAAGATCTTCCAGTCCGTGAACACCCTGACGGACTACATCCTCGAGAAACGCGCGTCCGGGGATTCCGCCCCGTCCCCCTGACCCCGTCGAGGTCATGCGCGAGGGGGTCCTCATAGCCGGCTTGGGGGCGGTCTCGGCCGCCGGTCCCGATGTGGCCGCGACCCTGGACACACTTCGCGATGGTGTCGTCCGGTCCACACCGGCCCGTGAGCTCGGCTTCGCGCTGGACGTCCCGGTTTTCGCCGCACCCGATTCCATGGGAACGAGGTCTGCGCGACCCTCCCGGACCTTCGAACTGGCTCTGTCCGCCGCCCGCCAGGCCCTGGCCGGGGCCGGTCCGCTGCGGCGCATCCCCGCCGATCGGGTCGGTGTGTCCCTCGGGACGACCGTCGATTGCCAGTTGAACGATGTCGACTTCTACGCCGCGTTCCGCGCCGCGACGCAGCCGGCGATGGCCGCGGTCGACCGGTATGCGGAGGGCGACCTCTCGTCGCGCGTGGCGCGACGCCTGGGATTCACGGGCCCCTGCGTGACGGTGGCCAACGCGTGCTCGTCCGGAACCGATGCGATCGGCGTCGCGGTGGACTGGATCCGGGCCGGCGAATGCGACGCGGCGCTCTGCGGAGGGGCCGACGAACTGAGCCGGATCCCGCTGTGCGGATTCCACGCCCTGGGCGTGATGAGCCCGTCCCCCTGCGCCCCCTTCGACCGCGACCGGACAGGCCTGAATCTCGGCGAAGGCGCGGGGATCCTGCTTCTCGTCTCGGCCGCGGCGGCGCGGCGGCTGGGTCTCGACGGGACGCTTGCCGTCGCCGGCTACGGCGCGGCGGGCGATGCGTACCACCTCACGTCGCCGCGGCCGGACGGTTCCGGCCTGGAGACGGCCGTCCGCGCCGCCCTCGACGACGCGGGCGTCGGCCCGCGCGATGTGGACTTCGTCAATGCCCACGGCACCGCCACGCGCGAGAACGACCGGATCGAAGGCCAGGCGCTGGGCCGGATCTTCGGGGAGGCGGTGCGGGCGGTCTCGACCAAGGGATTCGTCGGCCACACGCTGGGCGCGGCGGGCGGCCTGGAGGCGGTCTTCACGGCCCTGGGGCTGCGCGACGGGTGGATCCCGGCCTGTGCCGGGTTCCGAACGCGTGACGACGCGATTCCGTTCGCGCCTCCCGTCGCGCGCACCGCGGTGACCGGCCGGTACGCGGTGTCCACATCGCTCGCCTTTGGTGGCGGGAACTCCGCCCTCGTCATCGAGCGGCGCACGTCGGGTGGGGCGGGGGGCGCGGCATGAACGTCCTCGGGGTCGGCGTCGTCGCCGCGGGCGGCATGGGCACCCGGGCGTGGACCGCGTCGTTGCTGGCCGGCACGCCGCCGGCGGCGGCGCCCGAACCGCTTCCCTTGGGGGACGGGCGCGCCGCGCCGGTGCTGAAGGTGCCGGACGGTTTCGGGGACGGCGAGCCGGCCCTTCGCAAGGTCCGTCGCGCCGACCATTTCAGCCGCATGGCCGTTCTCGCCGCCGTCGAGGCCCTGCGGGACGCGGGCGATCTCCCGCTGGCCCCCGGACGCACGGGACTGATCCTGACCACCGCCTTCGGTCCCCATTCGACCGTGTTCCGGTTGCTGGACGAACTCCTCGACTTCGGTGACACCGGCGTATCCCCGACGTTGTTCTCGCAGTCGGTCCATGGCGCGGCCGTTTCGACCGTGGCGACCACCCTGGGCCTGCGGGGGCCGGCGACGACCCTGACCCGCCTGTCCTTTGCATTCCACGAGGGCGTGCGCATGGCGCGGGCCTGGCTCGACGCCGGTCGTTGCGACGCCGTGCTCCTGGGCGCCGTGGACGAACTCTCGCCGGTGCTCCGCCACGTGTGCGATCACCGCCTGGCGCGGGCCACGGACGGGAGGCTCCTTCCGCTGTCGTTTCAGGCGTCGCCGCCCGTCGTGCCCGGCGAGGGGGCGGCGTTCCTCCTCCTGGCGCGGGAAACGACCCCCGGGGGGCGCGCGGCCGGACCGGGCGTGTCGCTGGCGTCGTCCACCGGGCGGTCATTCCCCGGCGATCCGGACTTGTTGCTGGTCGACGGCGGCGCCCTGTCGGGCGACGAGACCGCCTACCGCGCCCTCGTTGCCGGCGCGCCCTGTGTGTCGGCGTGCGCCCCGTTCTTCGGAAGCACGAAGGTTGGAGCGGCCTTCCATGCGGCAGCCGCAGCCCTTATGATCCGACACCAGAGAGTCGGGGCATGCCCGGAAGCCGGCGCCGCGGAGTGGGTCCCGGTTCCACGGGAATCGGCGGGCCGTCTCCTTGATGTCGTGCGGGTGGTGAGTTGTGATTGCGCGGGCCGGCCGGCGTGGATGGAGTTGCGCCGGACACCGGGTCCCGGAGCGAGTCCGCCGATCCGCGAGGTGGCAACGTGACATTGCAGGAGATCGAGCAGAAACTGATCGGGGAGGTGGCGTCGATCCTGGGCCTCCGGGCCGGGGAGGTGCGGACGGACGCGACCCTGGACAGCCTGGGGCTCGACTCGATGGGCTTCGTGGAGATGCTGGTGTTCGTGGAGAAGACCTTCGGGTTCTCGCTGATCGAATCGGATCTGCGGCGCGAGGATTTTGCGACCGTGGGCGCCCTGGCGCTGCGGATCCAGGCCCACGTGCCGGCCCCATGAACGTCCGCCTTCCCTGCTCGCGGCGCCGCCGCTACCTCTCCGGAATGGACTGGATCGTCGCCACGCTCGGGGAGATGACGCGCCGCGCCACGGGGCATAGGAATAGTTTCCAGGTGGTCCTCGACCTCGACCGCCCGATCGATGCCGGGGCCTTCCGAGCCGCGCTGAATGGTTTCGCCTCCGGACTTCCCTTCCTGTGGGGCCGGCCCTCGCGCGACTGGTCCCTGGCTCCCTACTGGCGCGACGATCGCGCTCCCCGGGGCCGGGCCCTTCGGGTCGAGGAGGCGGCCCTGCCCGCGGGCGCCCCGCCGCACGAGGTGGAGGCGTGGCTTGAGGAGCGCGTCAACCTGCCCGAGGCGTCCGGAGCGGGGGCCGTGGGAGCGCACGTGCTTGCCGTGGGACGGGATCGGGGCCTCGTAGCGTTCACCTTCGACCACCGGCTCTTCGACGCGCGTGGTGCGGAAATGTTCATCGAACTTCTCCAGCGCCACATGGCGGGCGAAGACTGCCGCGATGCCATCGCCCGTGTCCCGCGGTTCGTGTCGGCCGGCCTCGACCACTGGCGGCGACGGTTCCTGTCCGGGCAGACGGTGAACCGCTTCATGATCGCCATGTCGCGGGATCCCCATCGCATCCTTCCGCGCCGTCGCGAGGGGGGGGCGGTCCGCATGAGATTCCGCCCCTTTTCCCTGGGCGAGGCCGAGTCGGCGGCCATCGAGAAGGCCGCCTTCGCCGCCGGCGGCTACCTGATGATGACGCCCCACCTGCTCGCCGCCTTCACCCGGGCGGTGCACACGGCCTTCGAAACGAAGGGCAGCCGCTCGCCCGTGTACGTGGCGTCGGTGTCCACCGACCGGCGTCCCCCCAACGGGGGCGCGTCCACGTTGTTCTTCAACCATCTCTCCTTCCTCTTCTTCCGCGTTCCGGCGGACCTGGCGACGCACGGCAGGGACCTGGTCGGTGCGCTCAAGCGCCAGATGTACGACCAGGTTCGGGACGGCCTTCCGGCGGCCCTGGCCGACGCCTGCATGCTCATGCGGATCGTCCCGGTGCGCTGGCTCGGACGGTTGATCCTCGCCATGATGCGCGGCGAGTTCTCCTCCTTCGGCTTCACCTGTCTGGGCGATTCGGGGGTCGGCGACCGGGCGTTCGCCGGGGCGCGCGTGACAAACCTGTTCCACATGCCCGTCATGCCGGTCCCGCCGGGCCTCGGCCTCATCGTGAACCGGTTCGGGACAAGGTTGAATGTGGTCCTCACCCACCTCGACGGCATGCTGGACGACGGCGACGCAGCGGGGATCGAGCAGGCCTTCCGCGCCGCGGCCGTCGACGGGCCGGAGCGGGCTCCATGACCAGGGACTGCGATGTCCTCGTGGTCGGGGCGGGGACGGCCGGGATCCCGGCCGCCGTCGCCGCCGCCCGGGCGGGCGCGGATACGCACGTTCTCGAAGCGCGGGCTTCGCCCGGCGGCACGGCCCTCCTGGGCCTCCACCGCGGGATCTGCGGGCTGTTCGTGGAGCCGTCCCCCGACACCCCCGCGCCGCCCATGCTGCACGACGGGCTCGTCCGCGAGATCTGTGAGCGGATCTGCGGTGGCCGTGTGGAGTCCGCGGTGCGGCGGACCGGACGCGTGCTCGTGCTTCCGTTCCGGACCCGGGACCTCGCCGATGTCGCCGCGCGCATCGTGTCGGAGACCCGCGGGCTTCATCTCCATGGCGGGATGACGGCCGAGGGTGTGTCCGTCCGCGACGGCCGGATCCATGCGGTCTCGGCCCGCGGCGGGGCGGCAATCTTCCGTCCGCGGACGGTCGTGGACGCCACGGGGAGTGCGGCCGTTGCTCGCCTCGCGGGAGCCCCTCGGATCGAACCGGCGCCCGGAGAACGGCAATTGGCGGGGTTCGGCGTGTGGCTGTCCGGCGTGGATGAGCCGCCGGACAGCGTGGCGCTGGCCGTGCCGGCCGCCCTCCGCCACGCGGTCGACGCCGGCCGGCTGCCGCGGCATCTCCGGTTCACGGTCTGTCTTCCCGCCGATACCGCGGGCGAGATCCAGTTGAAACTCAGCATGCCGGCCGACCGCCCCGGCGGCGCCGCGGCCGCCGCGGAGGACGCCCGGGCGGCGGTCGGCTGGCTTGTCGCGCGCGTGCCGGCCTTTCGCCACGCCCGCATCGTGGCGCTGTCGCCGGACCTGCTGCCGCGGGACGGGTGCCGTCTCGCGGGGACCCGGGTGCTCACGGAGGCCGACGTCCTGGGGGCGCGGAGGGTTCCTGACGGCGTGGTCCGGAACGCCTGGCCGGTCGAGTTCTGGGATCCTGCCGACGGCCCGCGGCTCCGCTACCCGCCGCCGGGACGATTCTACGAGATCCCCCTGGACTGCATGACGACCCCGGCGATCGGCAACCTTCTCTGCACGGGGCGGGCCATCTCGGCCACCGCGCGGGCCTTGGGATCCACGCGCGTCATGGGCCCGTGCATGGCGCTGGGCGAGGCGGCCGGGCTCGAAGCTGTCCGGCGGGCCGGAAAGGTCGGCCGGCCGTGAGCGGCGAAGGCGTGAACGTGGTGGCGCGCATCCGCGAGGAGACCTCCGCATGGACCGGCCGGCCCGCGATCGTCGACCGGGGTCGGGAGATCCGGTACGGCGAACTGCTGGAGGCGGTCGATTCCGCCGCCGCCGGACTTCGCGGGGCCGGGATGGGCGCCTCCGATCGGGTGGCCCTGCTCGGGGAGGACGGCGCGGACTACGTCATCGCCTGCCTCGCCCTGCTGTCCGTGGGTGCGGTGGTCGTGCCGGTGTCGCCGGCCCTCATGCGCGACGAACTGGATGCGGTGCTCGAGCGCATGGGCGTCCGGTGGCTGCTGCTGGAGGAGGGAACCGCCCCGGCCCCCGGCGCCGGCCGGATCGACCTGGGGAGGGCCGTGGGCCGACCCTTCCAGCTGGGCCGGCTGGGCGGGCCGCCTCTCCCGAGGGAACTCGCCGGGTTGGGCCCTGCCTTCGTGCGGTTCTCGTCGGGCACGACGGGGGCGAGCAAGGGTGTCGTCTTGTCGCACGCGACCATCCTGGCCCGCACGGACGCGGCGGATGCCGGGTTGCGGGTCCTTCCGACGGACGTCATCCCGTGGGTCCTGTCGATGAGCTTCCATTTCGTGGTGACGATCCTCCTGTTCCTGCGCCGGGGCGCGACGATCGTCGCGGCCGGTTCCCCGTTTCCCGAGGCATTCCTCGATGCCATGTGCGGACGCCATCCGACGCTGCTCTACGCATCCCCGCTTCACTACCAGCTCCTGGCCACCTCGCCCCGGGTTCCGCGGGAGGCGTTGGGCGGCGTCCGGCTCGCCGTTTCGACCGCGGTCCGCCTGCCGGAGTCCGTCGCGGACGCCTTCCTGCGGAAGTTCGGGATCCCGATCGCAGAGGCCTATGGCATCATCGAAGTGGGTCTGCCCGCGATCAACCTGCCCGGCGCGGACTGGAAACCGGGGGCGCTGGGCCGTCCGCTTCCCGGGTTCGATGTGCGCGTTGCCGATGCGGGGCCGGACGGGGTGGGGGAGATCCTGGTGCGCGGCCCGGGGATGTTCGATGCCTACCTCTCCCCCTGCCGGCTTCGTCCGGAATGCCTGGACGATGGCTGGTTCCGGACCGGGGACCTCGGCCGCGTGGACGGCGATGGCGCCCTCTTCCTTGCCGGCCGGCGCAAGTCGGTCATCAACTTCGCCGGCATGAAGGTCTTCCCGGCCGAGGTCGAGGCCGTCCTGAACCTCCACCCGGACGTGCAGGAGTCCTGTGTGTACGGCGCCTCCCATCCCCTGTTCGGCCAGATCCCGTGCGCGCGCGTGGTCCTGCGCCCGGGAGCCGGTCCCATGGAGCCGGAGGTGCTGCGCGAGTTCTGCCGTCGCAGGCTGGCCCTTCACAAGGTGCCGAAACAGTTCGAACAGGTCGACCGGATTGCGAAGACGGCCAGCGGGAAGATCCGCCGCGACGGATCGTCCGGCGGGGGGGATGGATGAAGCGCGGGCGCCAGATGGCGGGGGTCATCGCCGCGGCCGTGCTGGCGGGGGTCGGACGCAGCGGCGCGGAGGCCGTCGACGAGGCCATCGGCACCACCAATCTTCCGCTCTGGGAGGTCGGGATCTTTGCCGGGGCGGCCCGCCTGCCGCACTACCGGGGGTCCGACCAGTCGCGCGCCTACGTGCTTCCGGTCCCCTACCTCATTTACCGAGGGCGGTTCCTGCGGTCGGATCGCGAGGGCGTGCGGGGACTGGTCCTCCGGACGGATCACTTCGAGACCGCGGTGTCGTTGTCCGGAAGCCCGCCCGTCGGGGATGACAACGACGCACGGGAGGGCATGCCGGAGCTGGGACCGACCGTCGAGGCCGGCCCGGCGCTCAAGTGGTTCCCCTTCGGCCGCATGGAGGACCAGCGGTTCTACCTGGTGGCCTCCGGCCGGGCCGCCATGGCGTCCGAGCCGGAGGACTGGTACCGGCTCGATCCCCTCGGCTGGCGCGCCTCGCTCTCGGCCGTCTACGCGATCGAGGAGCCTTTCGGCTTGGCGAAGTGGCGGACCGGCTGCACCCTGGGCGTCGACTGGGCCGACGACCGCCACCACGACTACTACTACCGCGTGGACGAGGCCTATGCCCGGCCCGGGCGCCCCGCCTTCGACAGCGGATCCGGCTACGGGGGGCTTGCCACCACGGCCTTCGTCATGCGCGAGATCACCCCCCGCCTGTCCGTCGGTGCGTATGTCCGCTGGGACCATCTGGGCGGGGCCGAGTTCCGCGAGAGCCCCCTGGTCCGGCGCGAGGACACCTTCATGGTCGGGGGCGCCGTCATCTGGACCCTCGCGGAATCCTCCCGGCACGCGCCCCGGTAGGCGGCGTCAGCGCCCCGGACGAGGCGATCCCGCGTCGTCAGGGGCCCGGAATTCCGCGCGGATCCAGCCGCGGAGGGAGTTCAGGAGGCGGATCTCGCCGGCGCCGGCGAGGTCTTCGCGCCGGACGATGCCCTCGCGGATCGCGCCGCGGCGCAGAAGCCATTCACGGAAGGTCCCGCGCAGGAGGCCGCAGCCGGCCGCGGGCGTGATCCACCGGGCGCCGAGGCGCACGGCGACGTTGGCGAACGTCGATTCGGTGACCTCGCCACGCTCGTTCCACAGAAGGACGTCGTCGAACCCCGGGCGCGCCGCCCGGGCCGCGTCGTACGCCGTGCGATGCGTCGTCTTGTGCCGCAGGAAACGGTCGGCCGAATCCACGGATCCGGCCGCGAGCGTCACGCGCCACGGGCGTCGTTCCGCGCGCGGGTCGAACGGCGAGGCCTCGACCGACGGGGCGCCGTCCGGATCGACGAGCAGCCGGACGCGGTGGGGACGGGCCGGCCACCCGGCCGCGGCCCCGTCCAATGCGCGGCGCACGGCCGAGGGGTCGAGCGGGGTGCCGAAGTAGTCCGCCGAGTCCGCCAGCCGCGCCATGTGCAGGTTCAGCAGCCGGAAGCCGCCGCGCGGCCGCCACAGCATCGTCTCCAGGAGGGAGAAGGGGGGCTCGTGCCCGAGGAGGACGAGGGCCTTGGTCCGGCACTCGTCGAACTCGGCGGCGGGTGACGAATCCCACACGATGCCGCCGCCGGTGCCGTACTCCGCCGTGCCGGCGCGACGGTCGACCCGGACCGTGCGGATCGCCACGTTGAATTCCGCCCGGCGTCCGGGGCCGGACCAGCCGATGCATCCGGTGTAGACGCCGCGCGGGGAGTCCTCCAGCCGGGCGATGACCCGTGTTGCCTGCACCTTCGGCGCGCCGGTGATGGAGGCGGCGGGGAAGAGGGCGCGGAAGATCTCCGTCAGGGGGGCGTGCGTGGCCGCGGTGACGGTCGAGGTCATCTGCCAGACGGTGGGGTAGCGCTCGACCTCGTGCAGCCGCGGCACGCGCACGGAGCCCGGAACGGCGATGCGGCCGAGGTCGTTGCGCACCATGTCGACGATCATCAGGTTCTCCGCCCGGTTCTTGGCCGAGGTCGCGAGGCCCGCGGCGATGCGGCGGTCGGACTCCGTATCAGGCCCACGCGGCGCCGTGCCCTTCATGGGACGCGAGACGATCCGCGATCCGTCCAGCGCGAAGAAGAGCTCCGGCGAGGCCGAGGCCAGCGCTAGGTCGCCGGAGTCGATCCATGCGGCATGGCGACCACGTTGCGCGCGGACCATCGCGGCGAAGAGGGCGAAGGGGTCGTCCGGGGCCGGCGAGCGCAGACGGTGCGTGAGGTTGACCTGGTAGGTCTCGCCCCGGGCGATGCAGGCGCGGATGTCCTCGACCGCGCCCGCGTGCGCCGTGGCGGACGAGGACGACCGCCAGTCGATCGGGGGCGGCGGCGCGGCCATCGGGCGCCACGACGCGGGCATCCGTTCGGGCGCCTCGAAGAGGCCGAACCACAGCAGGAGGCCGGCGGCGGACGGGTGGACGGCCAGCGCCGGGTCGAAGGCCGGCGCCGCGTCGTAGGCCACGAATCCCGCGGCCCAGAGCCCCGCCGCGTTCGCCGCTTCGACCCCGGCCAGGGCGGGAAGCACGTCCGCGCCGGTGTCCGCGCGGAGGATCCTCAGGGGACGCCCGAAGCGAAGCCACCCGGCGCCATCCCCGGCCTGCATCAGCGCGGCAGGAGGCCGCTCGCGACGGGCCGGGACGTGGGCGTTCAGGGTCACGGCGGGATCATCCCTGCGGAAACCTGCGGTTTCAAGCGCGGCCACGGGCGAACGGCACGACGGCGCGGCTGCAGGAGGCCCGCGGCGCGGCCATGCGTTGCGCGCCCATTCGACGATTGAATCCGGCGGCCGGCGGGGAGTAGGCTCGCGAGGAAAGGGGAGTGCTATGAGCGAACAGGTCGACCGGAGGAAATTTCTCGGGCTGGCTGGCGCGGTGGCGGCCGTGTCGGTGACCGGCGCCGTGGCGCAGGCGGCCGGCGGGGCCAAGGCGGCGAAGATCGTGGGTGTGTCGTGCAGTCCGCGGAAGGGCATGACGACGTCGAAGGCGGTGCAGGCGGTCCTCGACGCCGCGAAGGCCGTCGATGCCCGCATCGAGGTGGAGTTGATCGATCTCGGCGGCCTCCGGGTGGGCGGCCACGCGAAGCCCCCGCCGGAGGACGACTTCACTCCGCTGCTGGCGAAGCTGCAGGATCCCGCCCTCGCGGCACTCGTCATCGGTTCGCCCTCGTACTACCGCGGGCCGAGCTCCCTGTGCCGCGCCTTCATCGAGCGGTGCTCGCCGCTGCGCGATCCGAAGCCCGTCCTCGCCGGCAAACTCCTGGGCTGCGTGGCGGTCGGCGGTACGCGCAATGGCGGCCACGAACTGGTGATCGCCTCGATCCAGGCCGCGATGCTGTGCTTTGGAATGATCCCCGTCGGCGGGCTGTCGCCGATGACGCCCGGCGCGACACTGCTGTCGGAGAAGGACGACATCTCCAAGGACGAAACAGGGCTCGACGGCGCGCGGAAGCTGGGTGCGAGGCTGGCGGAACTGGCCTTGCGCTGAGTCCGGGCCGTCCGGCGGTTCGGTCGCGTGGTGCGTCTTGCGACCGCTGCGCGGCCGCTCTCTTCGCCATTGGGAACGCATTTCCGGCCCACCGGGGCAAGCCCGGTGGGACCGTCACAACGGGCACACAGGCGAGCCCGGTCGGACCGTCGAATCCATGGAGGGGCAAGCCCGGTGGGACCGCCAGCACGGCTGCATGCAAGCCCGGTGGGGCCGTTTGTGCGGGTGCGCGGGCGAGCCCGGCAAGCCGGAAGCACCCCATCACGCATGGAGCTTGGATGTTGGGTGTTGGACGTTGGTTGTTGGATGTTGACTCCTCAGCATACCGATCGGTATGGTGTAGTGCATGGCAGCCCGGCGGGCGGACATGGCGGATCGGCTGGGGCGGAGCGCGTTCGAGCTCTTCGCGCGCGAGGGGCTTGAAGGGGCGAATCTCGACGAGATCGCCGCGCATGCGGGCGTGACCAAGGGCAGCCTCTACTGGCACTACGGCTCGCGCCAGGAACTGGTCCTCGCCGCCTGCAACCACTACTACCGCCGCTGGCAGCAGCAGGTGCATGCCGCGCTGGCCCCGCTGACGGACCCGATGGCGCGCCTGCGTCGCGCGCTCGAATTCAGCGTGCGCTCCTGCGTTGCGGATCCCGCCAACCGCCGGTTCACGACCGGGCTCTTCTCGCTGATGCAGTCGGATGCGGCGGTTCGCTCCAGCTGGGCGCAGTTCTATGACACCGTGCGCGAGTTCTACCTGGGCCTCGTCGCCGCGGCCCAGGCCTCCGGGGCCGTGCCGTCGGGCGATGCCCGGTCGCGGGTCGACCTGATGCTCGAGGCGATGGAGGGCCTGAAACTGCGGGCGGCCTTCGAGCCTCACATCGCCGACCCGGCCGAGCAGGCGGGGACGGCGGCGGAGCTTCTGCAGGCGGTCGTGGGGGGATCGAGGATCCATACCGATCAGTATGGGAAGGGGCCGGCGACGCGCCGGCACGGGAAGGGAGGCCGACGGTGAACGGGACTGCATCACGGGGCGGACGGGGTCTGGGGAGGCGCCGGTTCCTCGGCGCGGCGGCGACGGCGCTGGCGGCGCCGCTCGTGCTCCCGGCGCGCGTGCTGGGGCGCGGCGGGATCACGGCGCCGAACGACCGCATCGGCATCGGCGTGATCGGCCTCGGCGACCGCGGTCCGGCGCACATCCGGGGGCTGCTGCCGGTGGCCCCGGTCCGCATCGCGGCGGTGTGCGACGTGTTCCGGTCGAAGGCGGAGAAGATCAAGGGGCTCGTGGACGGCCACTACGGGGCGGCGGCCGGAGCGGGCTGCGCCGCGGTGCAGGACTACCGCGAAGTGCTGGCGCGCGACGATGTCGACGCGGTCATCATCACCGCGCCGGAGAACTGGCACGCGAAGATGTCGATCGACGCGATGCGCGCCGGGCGCGACGTCTACTGCGAGAAGGCCCTGACCCTGACGGTGGCCGAGGGGCGTGCCGTGTGCGAGGCGGTCAAGCGGACCGGCCGCGTGTTTCAGGCGGGGACGCAGCAGCGCTCCGACCGCAACTTCCGCTTCGCCTGCGAACTCGCCCGCAACGGCTACCTCGGCCGGGTCCACACGGCGTGGGTCGGCGTGCCTGGCGGACGCGCCCTCGGTGTGCTGCCGGCGGCGCCGGTGCCGGAGGACCTCAACTACGACCTGTGGCTCGGTCCGGCGGTCTTCAAGCCGTACCGCGACGGGCTCTGCACGTACAACTGGTATTTCGCCAGCGACTACTGCGCGGGCTGGATCCAGAGCTGGGGCGTGCACCACGTGGACATCGCGCTCTGGGGCGCGCCGGCGCTGGCGGCGTCGAAGCTGGAGGTGGAGGGCACGGCGACGTTCCCGGACGAGGGCGATGGCGATGTCTCCTACGCCTGGCACACGCGCTTGCGCGAGCCCGGCGGCGTGCTGCTGGACTTCTGTTCCGACGGCGAGGCGAAGCACGGCCACGGCGTGCGCTTCGAGGGCGACAAGGGCTGGGTGCACGTCGTGCGCGGAGGCATCCGCGCCGAGCCCGCCTCGCTGCTGGAAACGGTGCTGAAGCCCGCGGACGAGCGCCTGTACGTCTCGCGCGAGCACCAGTTGAACTTCCTCGAGTGCATCCGCACGCGTCGCGAGCCGGTGGCCCCGGCCGAGGCGTGCCACCGCGCGACGACCGCGACGCTCGTCGCGGACATCGCGACGCGGACCGGGCGGCCCATGGTCTGGAACTGGGCGGCGGAGCGGTTCGAGAACGACGATGCGGCCAACCGGATGCTGTCCCGCGGGTATCGCAGCCCGTGGACGTTGTGAGGGCCCCATGAAGTTCCAAGTTCCAAGTTCCAAGTTTCAAGTTGAGCGGGAGGACCGGCGGCCCCGCCGGACGTTGGGCGGGCCGTGGAGACGGTTTGACCCTGGTGCGTCGTGCCTGGGGCTTGCCGCATGCTTCGCGCTTTCGCTTTCGTGCCTCCGCTCCGCCGCGGCGGTTCCGGCGGACGTTGCGCAGTCGCTGAAGGCGCTGCAGGCGTACGAGACGGGCGCGTCGTTGAAGCCCGTCAAGGCGGTCGAGGCGTATGCGATCCGCACCATGCACGACCGCGCGGCGCGGGCGGACCTGGCGGCCGCACTGGCGGCGGCGTTGGTCGATGCGGCGACGAAGCCGGATGCCGTGGCATACCTGTGCCGGGAACTTGGTCGCGTTGGCGGCGCGTCCGAGGTGCCGGCGCTGGCGCGGTGGCTGGCGGACGGTCGCCATGCGGATGCGGCACGCCTCGCGTTGGAGATGATCCCAGATCCCGCGGCGGGGGCGGCGCTTCGCGAGGCGCTCGGTCGCCTCCCCGGACGGGCGCGGATCGGCGTGATGAACTCGCTGGCGGCCCGCGGCGATGAGACGGCCATTCCGGCGGTGAAGGCGCTGGCAGCCGACCCGGACGCGGCGACCGCGATGGCGGCGGTGCGCGCGCTCGGCGCGTTCGGGACGAAGGCCGCGGCCGCGGCGCTGGGCGGCGTGGCGGGCCCCGCGTCGCGCGAGGCATCGCTCGACTGCGCCCTCCGGCTCGCCGCTCGGGGTGATCGCGCCACGGCGCTCTCGCTCGTCCGTCCGCTGGCCGACGCGGGCGGCGCGCCGGCCGAGCGCGTGGCCGCGCTCTCGGCGCTGGCGCGGATCGACGCCGCGGCCGCGGCGACGGACCTGCTGGCGGCCGCCGGCGGACCGGACGATTTCGTGGCAGGATCGGCGATTGGAATCCTCTCGCAAACGGCGGATGCGGCGGGTGCGGCCGCCCTGGCGGCGAAGCTGGCCGCACTCGCGCCGGGCCGAAAGGCGCTGGCGATCGATGCGCTGGCCGTTCGCGGCGGCGCGGAGGCGCTTCCGTCGATCCGACCGATGCTGCGCGACACGGACGCCGGGGTCCGCGAAGCGGCCGCCCGCGCGCTGGGCGCGTTGGGTACGGAGGCGGACGTCGAGTGCCTCGCCGCGTCCGCCGCGGGCGGGAGCAAGTCGGCCGGCGAGGCGCTGGCCGCGCTCCGGGATCCGAGGGCGGATGCGGCCATCCTGTCGCTGGCGGATCGGTCGGAGGCCGGCACGCGGGTGGTCCTGATCGAGGCGGCCGTCGCGCGGCGTAGCGCGGGTACCGCGGCCATGCTGGCGGGGCAGCTTGGCGCGGCGGAGGCCGCGGTTCAGGTCGCCGCGGCGCGCGGTCTGGCGGCGGTCGGCTCGCCGTCGGAGGTGAAGGCGCTGATCGCGGTGCTGCGCACCGCGACCGGGGCGGCGGCCCGCGAGATGGAACTGGCGGTGGTCGGCATCGGCCGGCGCGCCGGGGCGGATGCGGGTACGGCGTCGGTCGTGACCGCGGCGCTGGCCGCTCCCGGTCTCCCGGCCGGGGCATCCGCCTCCCTGCTTCGCGTGCTCGCGGGCCTGGGCGGTTCCGAGGCGCTGGCCGCGGTGCGCGCGCGCGCCGGCAGCGAGGCGGAGGCGGTCCGCGATGCCGCGATCCGTGCGCTGGCGGACTGGACGGACCCGGATGCGCTGCCGGATCTGCTGGCGCTGGCGAAGGACGCCCCCTCGCCGGTGCACCGGGCGCTGGCGCTCCGCGGCGCGTTGCGGCTGGCGCCGTCGGCGCCGCGGCCGCAGGAATGGCTGGCGAGGGCGGCGCCGCTCGCGGCCGGCGCGGAAAGCCGCCGGGCGCTGTGCGCGGCGGTGGGGCAGGCGTCGGGCCCGGTCGCGTTGCGGATGGCACTCGACCTTGCGAAGGACAAGGAGGTCGCCTCCGAGGCCGCGCTGGCGGCCGTGACGATCGCGAAGAAGCTCATCCGCCAGGATGCGCCGGCCGTCGAGGCGGCGATGAACGAACTCGTCGCGCTCAAGCCCGGTCCCCCGGCCGAGCCGCAGGCGCGCGCCCTGATCCGCGAGGCGAAGGGCCAGACGGCCGCGAAGACGATGTCGCCCGCCGAGCGGGCCGCGCGTGTCGCGACGATCGCCAAGGCCCTGCCGGCCGGGCAGACGCTTGCGGCCTATCTCGACGGCGGCGCGGAGGCCGAGTCGCCGGAGGCGCCGCAGCGGCTTCGGATCGGCGGGGCGCGACCCTACTTCTGGGACGGCGCGGCGGCGGTCGTGGACGTGGCGTCGGCCTCGGTCGCGTTCTCCGACGCCGAGGTCGCGATCCAGGTGATGGGCCTCGACGCGAAGCGATCCTACCGGCTCGTGCTCGCGTGGTGGGACTTTGACGGCAACGGGCGCAAGCAGTCGGTGTGGATCGGCCGCGACCGCGCTGTGCCGCCGACCGATCTGCCGTCCGGCCGCGCGGGCAAGGGGCCCGCGCGGATCGAGATCGACCTGCCGGGCGCCGACGGCGACCTGCGCATCGGCGTGCGCCGCGAGGGCAACAGCAACGTGGTCGTCGGCGAGGCGTGGCTGATCGACGCCGGTCCGGCCGGCTCGCAGCCCGCGGCGGCCCCGGCTGCGCCGTCCTCCGCGCCGGCGGTTCCGCGCAAGCGCGTGCTGCTGGCGACGGGGCTGGAATACCCGGGCCACAAGTGGGCGATCACCGCGCCGCTGCTGCGCGATGCGATCGCGGGGGACGCGCGGCTGGCGGTGGAGGTCTCGGAGGATCCGAAGGCGTGGGGCGCGGCGGACCTGAAGGCCTGCGATGCGGTCGTTCTGAACTACATGAACTGGGAGGATCCCGGCCCCGGCGCCGCGGCGCAGGAGAACCTCCGGGCCGCGGTGTCGAACGGCACGGGCCTCGTGCTGGTGCACTTCGCCTGCGGCGCCTTCCAGGGCTGGCCGGAGTTCGTGAAGATCGCGGGCCGCGTGTGGAACCCGAAACTGCGCGGCCACGATCCGCGCGGCCCGTTCCGCGTGGTCATCGCAGATCGCGAGCATCCCGTCACGGCAGGGCTTGCCGACTTCGACACCGAGGACGAACTCTACACCTGCCTCGACGGCGACACGCCGATGCGCGTGATCGCGACGGCGACGTCGAAGGTCGACTCGAAGGTCTATCCGATGGCGTTTGTGCTCGAGTACGGGAAGGGGCGCGTCTTCCACTGCGTTCTCGGCCATGACGCGAAGGCGTTCGAGGCGAAGGCGGTCGGCGACCTCTACCGCCGCGGCGCCGCGTGGGCGGCGGGGCTGAAGGTGGAGCAGGTGCGCTGACTTCGAGATCCCGCAGGCTGACGACCGATCCGAACAAGCAGGGCTTCGACAGCGAGAATGGGAATGCCGCAGAACATCCCCGGATGCAACAAGTCCCCATCGCCCGTGACGATCGCGTCGACGCGGCCGGTCGCAAGGAATGCACTCGCATGAACCCTGTGCTTCGAGCGGTCTCCATCGGCATGGTTGGATGGTCGGGATTCCTCGGGGCACGGGCCGCCGAGGGGCAGACCGGGTTGCGCTTCGTGGCGGCCGGCGCGGAGTTCCGGTTCGACACGGGCGAGCTTCGCGGCGTGCTGCGCGGGGGCGGCCGGCCGGCGGGGCTGACGGAACTGGTCGACGTCGCGACCGGAACCAACCTGGCGGGGCGGGGCGGAATCCTGGGTTTCTACCGTCTGCTCGATGCGGACACGCGCTATCCCGACGGCTGGAGCTGGGCCGGCGGGGCGGCGCGGGTGCTGGCCGACGGCGCGGTCGAGGCGACCTGGCCGGCGGACGCGGCTCATCCGTTCGACCTGCGCGCCGTGTACCGCTGGCGGACGCCGTCGGCGCTGGACCTGGAGACGACGCTGACCGCGGGGAAGGCGCTGCGGCGCATGGAGGTCTTCGTTGCCTCCTACTTCAACGGGTTCGCCGAATCGCGCGTCTACGCGCAGACCCCGACGGGCCCCGCCTTCCTCGATGCCGACCCGGCCTCGGGCGTCTGGCAGGCGTTCCCGAGGGACGCCGCCGCGGTCTCGATCGTGCGCGACGGCCGGTGGACGCGTCCGCTGCACCCGGTCGAGTGGGCGATCCGTCCGCCGCATGCCGTGCCGCTGGGCCTGCGCCGCGACGCTTCCATGGGCCGGACGGCCCTCGTGATGGCCCGTCCGGGGGACTGCTTCGCGGTGCTGACGCCTCATGGCGCCGAGGCGCACCGCTCGCTCTACCTTTCGCTGTTCGGGCGCGACCTCAAACCGGGCGAATCGGCGACGGCCGCGGTCCGGCTCGTGGTCGGGCGCGACATGGACGACGCGGCGGCCGTGTCCGCGTGGGAGGCATTCCGCAAACCGTAGGAGGACGGTCATGGGCGTGAATCCGACGGAGGGGAGGGAGGGAGCTGCCGGCGGGATCAGCCGTCGAGGGTTCCTGGGGGGAACGCTGGGGGCGGCGCTGCCGCTGGCTGCGATCGCGGCTCCGGCGGCGGAGACGAACGCGCCGCCCGCGAAGCCGCCGGTGCACGACCGTACGGTCCGCATCGGCCTGGTCGGCTGCGGTGGTCGCGGGATGTGGATCGCGCAGATGATGCGGGATCACGGAGGATTCGTGATCCACGCCGTCGCCGACTACTTCGAGGACGTGGCGCGGACCGCCGGCGGGAAGCTGGGCGTCGACCCGTCACGGTGCTTCAGCGGCCTGTCGGGCTACAAGCGGGTGATCGACAGCGGCGTCGAGGCCATCGCGATCGAGGACGTGCCGTACTTCTATCCCGCGCAGGCGAAGGATGCGGCCGACGCGGGCCTGCACATCTACATGGCCAAGCCGGTTGCCGTCGACGTGCCCGGCTGCCTGGCGATCGGCGAGGCCGGGCGGGTGTGCGCGGCGAAGAAGCGCTGCCTGCTGGTCGACTACCAGCTTCCGACCGACCCGGTGATGATCGAGCTGGGCGCGCGGGTCCGCGCCGGCGGGCTGGGGGCGCTGACGCACGTCCTGTCGTTCGGCTTCGGCTGGCACGCGTGGCCCGATCCTCCCGTCGGCGCGACGATCGAGGACCGCCTGCGGAACCAGATCTGGCTCTCCGACACGGCGCTCAGCGGAGACACGATCGTCTCGTACGACATCCACATCCTCGACGCTCTGGTCTGGCTGCTCGGGCAGCGCCCGGTTCGCGCGTGCGGCCACTCGCGAACGTGGCGTCCCGAACCGCACGGCGACCGTACCGACACGCTCTCGGCGATCTACGAGTTCGCCGGGGGCGCCTGCTGGACGCACGTCACGCAGGCGCTGGACAACCACTGGGATGACCTCGTGACGCTGTCCGCCCGGGTGTTCGGCACCGTTGCCTCCGTGTCGCTGCAGTACAAGGCGGGGAAGGCCCATCTGCGCGGGGGGCCGAGGAACTACGTCGGCGAGATCGGCAGCGTCTTCAAGGAGGGCGTCGCGCGCAACATCGCCGAGTTCCACCGCCGCATCGGCGAGGGGCCGTACGACACGGTGTCGGCAAAGCGCGCGGTCGACGGCACGCTGACGGCGATCCTCGGTCGCGAGGCCGCCGCCCGGCGCGGCTGCCTGACGATGGACGAACTCATCAAGGAGAATCGCGCGATCGGGGCGGACCTGAAGGGACTGAAGTCATGAAGGCGGGCATGACACGGCGCGAGTTCGTTGCCGCGGGCGCGGCGGCGGGCGCGGTGTTCGCGGCAACGGGCGGGAGCGGTGCGGCGGAGGCCGGGAGAAAGGAAACGGGAGCCATGAAGATCGGATTCCATACGGATGCGTTCAATTCGTCGTACAAGAGCTTCGAGGACTGCCTGAAGTGGGCGCAGAAGAACGGCGTGCATTTCATCGAATGCGGGCTGATCGACGGCGTGAGCTGGATCCACGGGCTCGGCTACCAGCCCCACGTCGCGCTGTACGAGGATCCGGAGTTGCTGCGGCAGAGGATGGCGAAGCACGGCGTCCGGTTCTCGCAGGTCGATGCGGCCTTCCCGTTGTCGGGCAAGGACGGGCCGCTGCGGGGCGTTCCGTACGTCATGAAGTCGATCGCGTGGGCGAAGCTCGCGGGCTGCGCCCACGTCGACACGACCGACGGGCTGCACGCGCCGGAGGGGCTCAAGGACCCGCAGGCGATGGACCTGATGAAGTCCGAGTACGAGCAGATCATCGAGGTCGCCGAGGCCCACAAGGTCACCGTGAACATCGAGCCGCACGGCTACTTCACGACGAAGCCGGACATGATGGAGAGGATGCTGGCGTTCTGCGACAGCCCGTACCTGCGGATGAACATGGACACCGGCAACACCTTCATCGCGGGACAGGACCCCGTCGCGTTCCTGAAGCGGTTCATCGGGAAGGTGAGCCACGTCCACATCAAGGACGTCTCCGAATCGCTGGCGAAGGCCGTCCGCGGAGGCATGACCGGGATCGCCGTGAGCCATTGCGCCCTGGGCGACGGCGTGAACGCGGAGAACATCAGGCAATGCCTCGCGGTGCTTCGCGACAGCGGCTACACGGGCGTTCTCAGCATGGAATGCGAGGGGCAGGGCGGCCCGATGATCGAGAAGTCGCTCGGCTGGCTCCGTCGTACGCTGAAGGAACTCGGGATCCCCGAGGAAGCCTGAGCGCGCGGCCGCCCCGCCGTCTCCTCACGGCGCGGCGGGGAGCATGTCGAGCAGCAGGTTCGCCTTCGTCCGGAGGAAGGTCGACGGCGTGTCGCGCGCGAAGGCCTGCAGGGTGGCGCGCCAGGCGTCCGGGGCCCCGGTGCGAAGGCCGGTGCGCTGGAGGTAGCCGAGGATGGCGGTGGCGACCGGGGAGCGCGCGGCCGCCCGCGCGGCGAGGTCGGCCCGCAATTCGGCATCGAGGGAAGGGGATGTGAAGCCGGCCTCCGCCCACCAGTCGAGGAACGCGGATTTCGTGTCGTCCGGGATCGTCCCGTAGGCGCCGCCGAGGCAGGCCTCCGGGCGGAACGGGTGCGCTGCGCGGCGAAGGTAGCGGAGCGCCGCGGCCCGGACCTGCCGGTTCGTGGTTGCGATCAGGTCGTAGGCGAGGTCCGCCGCCGCGGCGGGCGGGATGCGGCTCGACTCGAGACGGTCGACGAGCCACCAGGCCTTCAACGGTTCGTCGCGCCGCATCCAGTCGCGCACATCGTCGGGGCCGGCCCACGAGAGCGTCCATTTCTGGAGCACGGGCGGCAGGGCGACGTTGACGAAGTGCCACACGGCGTGGGTCGTGTAGAAGGCCTTCGGCACGGCGCGCTCGGCGTAGTGCGCGACGGTGGCGCCGGTGACGCCGTCGATCGGCCCCCCTGCGCCCTCGCCCTGTTTGGTCGCGCCGCGGGGCGCGGGGAGGTCGCCAAGCGCGTGGCCCGGGTCGCGGAGGATCGTGTCGAGCTGCCCGTAGTCGCGGCGCAGGAAGGGATCGTGTTCCGCCTTGGTGAACGGGTGGGCGGCCTCGACGCGGTAGCCGAGGAACGCGCCGTCCTCCGCGAAGAACGCGTCGAACTTGTGCGGCTTGCAGACGGCCTGGACCGACCCGCAGACGTCCAGCCACGCGCGGCACGCGTAGAACCGGCGTCCGTCGGCGGCGCGCCGCAGTTCCAGCGTCTGCTCCGTGCCGCCGGGCGGCGTCCACGACCGTCGTTCCACGAGGTCCGACGGATCGAGGCCCGGGGCCGAGTCGTAGACCCATTCGGTCGACCGCGGCGCCGGGACGCCGATGCATCCACCGGCCGCCAGCAGGAGCCCGGCCGTGCCCGCGCGCCGCGCGCGAAGGCAGGAAGAGACCCTGTCCCGGAGCCGTGTCATCCGCACGAACCGTGGTGTCGTCCGTCCGTCCGGTTCATTCCGCGAACGCCGCGCCGGTGATCGTGAGACCGCCGGAGGGTGTCCCGCCCGAGGGCAGTACGAAGGCCAGGTGCGGCAGCCCGTAATGGGCGCCGTCCTTGCCCGGGTGGCTGGGGATCGCGACGACGCCCGCGGGGAACGAGCGCCTGTAGACCGGGTCCTTGCCCAGTTTCCATGCGACGACCATGTCGGTCTTCGTCCATCCGTCCGGCAGCTTCGCGTCGCCGCGCTGGTGGACGGCGATGAAGACATCGACCGGGGCGTTGACCGTGAAGCGGTAGGCCCGGGCGGGCTTGCCCGAGTCGCCGCGGTCGGCGACGACGCGCATCGCGGACTTCAGGGGGGGCGGAAGCGCCTCGATCTCGAAGTTGCCGCGGATCCGTTCCGCTTCGGCCGCCGCGGGCACCGCCTCGACCTTCCGTCCGCCGCCCTGCTCGGGGCTGATGAGATTCTCCGAGTCGGGGCCCGGCCGCACCAGCGCCTTGAGTTCGTCGAGGTGCTTCTCGTAGACGCCGCGCGGCGTGGTGCCGTGCTTCTTGATCAGCGAGGCCGCGTAGCCGGTCGCCGCGCCCATCTGGCCGCAGGTGTTCATCACGCGCGGCCCGCCGAGGCCGACGTGCGAGCAGCTGAAGCAGCGGCCGGCCATCATCAGGTTCACGACGTTCGTCGAGTACAGCGCGCGGAAGGGGATGAAGTAGCGCGGCACCTTCTTGAAGATCGCGGTGGAGAGGTAGTCGAAGGGGTAGGCGGGATCCTTCACCTGGCGCTGGTAGTGGAGGTCGACGTCGCGCGTCTCCGTGACGACCGCGTCCGGGAAGGTCCGCCCCTCCGTCATGTCGGCGAGGGTGTAGATGTAGTCGCCCACCAGCCGGCGCGACTCGCGCTTCCCGCTGATGTAGCCGACGAACTTCAGCGAGTGCGACGCGTACTGCGACAGCTTCTTCGCGTTGGAGAACGAGCCGTAGATGGCCCGCAGCACGTGGTCGCGGATCTCCTCGGCGTCGTCGATCGCGTCGTACCGGTCGCTGGAGAACTCCCAGAACCACTCGCCCTTGACGGCGACGTTGGTGCCGGAGACCGCGACCGCCCACGGGATGTCCGGGAAGTCCGACGGGGCGTCCAGGATCTCGGAGTTCCACAGGAGCGAGACGCCCATCATCCGTTCGTCGGGAACCTCGGGCGACCAGAGATCCCCGTGCAGGTCCCAGCCCTCGCCGAACTCGTTGCGCGATTCGCGGCCGTAGCGGAACGCCGCGCCGGCCCACGCGCCGATCCAGCCGTCGCCCGTCGCGTCGATGAAGCATGGCGCGGCGAACGACTTCACCTCGCCCGTCTCGATGTGGCGGGCGTTGACGCGGACGATCCGGCCGCCCTGGGTCGCGACCCCGTAGGCGCGCCAGCAGAGGAACTGCTTCACCCGCGGCTCGGCGTCCATCGTCGCGTGGCGCTTGCGATCGTCGGCCAGGGCCTCGGCGGAGCCGTTCGGCCAGTGCTCGGAGTTGATCTTCTTCAGGATGCGGTCCGAGAAGCCGGTGATGCCGATGGTGTGCACGCGGACCTCGCCGCTCGCGTTGCCGCCGAGGATGGGGCGGTCGTGGACGAGGGCCACGGTCAGGCCCTGTTCGGCCGCGGCGAGGGCCGCGGCGCAGCCGGAGATGCCGCCGCCGACGATGACGACGTCGAACGTTCCGGCGGATGGGGGGGTCTCAGGAATGCCGAGGAGCTGGTTGCGCCATGCGCCCATCGCCTTGAGGTCCGCCGGGGGCGCGGCGGTGCCGCCGGGCGCGAGGTAGATCGCGTCGCACCGGCCGTCGAAGCCGGTGAGGTCCTGAAGCTCGATCCGGAGGGCGCCGGCCTTGAGGTCGACGGCGCCGCCGTCCTGCCACGTCCATCCGGCGTGGACGCCGAACTCGGGCGCGAGCGCGCGGCCGTCGAGCAGGACCTTGAAGCGGCCGGGCGCCTCCCAGTCGCCGGGGGCCCAGTTGCGCGTGCGGACCCAGACGCGGTGGGGGCCGGCCGCGGGGATCCTGACCGAGGTGGAGGCGTTGTCGACCGGCTTGCCGAGGCCGTGCGCGATCAGGTACGACGAGCCCATCTGCTCGACGAACTGCTGGTCGACGCTCCACCCGCCCTTGTCCGCGAAGCTCTCCGCCTCGACCAGGACGCCCTGCTGCGCGAAGCCCGTCGCGCAGACCGCCGCCACGAATCCTGCAATCGCCCGTCCCATCTTCATGGTGCCGCCCTTTCCGTTCGTCGCATCGCTGCCGTTCCGGAGAATGCCGCAGATGCGGAGGTTTGCAAGCCCGATGGAGCGGGGAGCAGAGAGCCCCGCGCGCAGAGCCGAGAGCACAGAGCGGAGAGCGGATCCTCCTTCGCAAGGCTCCTCGGAGGGCAGGGGGCGGAGGCGGTAATCGAGACCCGAGGGTCGAAGCCCGAGGTCCGCGCTCCGTCTCCCCACTCCCGGCTCCCGGCTGCACTTCGGTGTTCGATGTTGGATGTTGCCGGTCCTTCCCCGTTCCCGTACGTTGCCGCGGATGAGGACACGGTTTGAAACGGTCGGGGGCGATCCGGGGGCGCCGCGCGGGAAGCCGGCGTGGCTGCGGAAGCCGCTCGTCCACGGCGACAGCCCGGTGCGGCGCGTGGTGAAGGGCCTGCGCCTGCACACGGTCTGCGAGGAGGCGCGCTGTCCGAACCGGCACGAGTGCTGGGGCGCGGGGCGCACCGCCACGTTCATGATCCTCGGCGGGACGTGCACCCGCCGGTGCGGGTTCTGCAGCGTGGGAACCGGGCGGCCCTGCGCGGCCGATCCCGCCGAGCCGCAGCGGGTGGCGGAGGCGGTGGCGGCGATGGAGCTCACGTTCGCCGTCGTGACGATGGTCACGCGCGACGACCTCGGCGACGGCGGCGCGGGGGCGGTGGCGGAGACGGTCCGGGCCATCCGCATGCGCGTGCCGGGCTGCCGGGTCGAGGTGCTTCCGTCGGACCTCGGCGGCGTCCGGGCGAACCTGGAGATCCTGATGACGTCCGGGCCGGACGTGCTGGGGCACAACCTCGAGACGGTGCGCAGCCTGACGCCGCGCGTGCGCTCCGGCGCGTCCTACGACCGGTCGCTCGAGTTCCTCCGCCGCGCGCGGGAGATCGCCCCGCGCGGCGTGACGAAGTCGGCGATGATGGTCGGCCTGGGCGAGACCCTCGACGACCTCCGGGGGGCGATGGACGATCTGCGCGCGGTCGATGTCGACGTCCTCGCGATCGGCCAGTACCTCCAGCCGACCCGTGCGAACCTGCCCGTGCAGCGCTACTGGACGCCGGACGAGTTCGCGGTCCTGCGCGATGAGGCCCTGCGCCGCGGCTTCGCCCACTGCGAGGCGGGCCCCTGGGTGCGGTCGAGCTACAAGGCCGACGCGATGTACGCCGCCACCATCACCACCCACACCACCCACCCTTCATAA
>CAYODK010000037.1:0-35417 GCA_964402695.1 uncultured Verrucomicrobiota bacterium | reverse complement strand
GCTGATCAGGACCACGTCGGGCCTGAACGCCTCGAGCTGCTCCCGGGCCTGGTGCCAGTTCCGGTAGAGGTCGATGCCGGCCAGCGCCGTGTTCTGCACGACCATCGGGCGCGGAGAGACGGCGGCCATGCGGCCGGCGATCGTGTCCGCGTCCGCGAGGCCGTAGCTGAACATCATGGACCGCCCGCCCAGCAGCAGCACGCGCAGGGCGTCGGGGCCGGCGTTCGTCGAGGCCACGGGCATGCGGAAGCCGAACTCGTTCAGCCGGAGCGGAACGGGCAGGTAGACGCCGTCCGGGTGGCGCATGAAGCCGTCGTAGCCGGGCGTCCATCGGAAGCCGTACACCGGATCGGGCTGGTGGACGCCGTTCTTGTTCCAGTTCCGGAAGTAGATTTCAGGGGGCTCGGCCAGGCGCATCAGCGCTTCCAGCGCGACCGCGGTTGCGATCGTGCAGGCCAGGATGGTGAGGAATCGGCGCATGGGTCAGAATTGGAAGTAGATGAACGCGGTCTGCTGCGAATCGCACAGCGCCAGGGCCCCCAGGAGGAATGCGTACACCGACCGCCGGAGCCACGCCGGCGCCTTCAGCAGGACCAGTTCGTCGTTGGCCCGCTCCTGCCACTCGTGGAAGGCGAGCAGCAGCGGGCCGAACGCGAGTACCGGCAGAAGGTACGAGGCGGCCTCCGGGGTGAACTCGAACACGGTCAGGCCCCGAAGGTAGGCGGCGAGGCTCGGGAGATCCCGGATCCGGAAGAGGATCCAGCCGCCGAGGGTGAAGACGAAGGTGACGGCGATGGCGGCGAGGCGCCTCCACCCGCGCCACGACTCCTCGGCGCCGCGCCGCAGGAAGAAGTGGCAGAGGACGAGCAGGAGCCCGTGGTACCCCCCCCACAACACGAAGATCCAGCTCGCACCGTGCCACAGGCCGCCGAGGAGCATCGTCAGCATGAGGTTCCGGGCGGTGATCCACTTCCCGTGCCGGCTCCCGCCGAGCGGGATGTAGAGGTAGTCCCGCAGCCACGCGGACAGGCTGATGTGCCACCGCCGCCAGAAGTCGCGCGGCGAGAGGGCCAGGTAGGGTCGGAGGAAATTGCCCACCAGGTCCACCCCGAACAGGCGCGAGACCCCGCGGGCGATCAGCGTGTAGCCGCGGAAATCGCCGTAGATCTGCAGCGCGAAGCCGAGCACGCCCGCGAGCAGCGGCAGGGCGGTGAGACGGCCCGGTTCGGCGAACATCGCGTTGACCATCGGGGCGAGCGTGTCCGCCATGACGATCTTCTTCGCGTACCCCAGGAGCATCCAGTGGATCGCCACCCGGACGTCGTCGCGGGTGACGGGGCGCGGCTTCTGCAGCTGCGGCAGCAGGTGGGTCGACTGCTCGATCGGCCCGGCGACGAGCTGCGGGAAGTAGGCGACGTAGAGCGCGAAGTCGAGCAGGTTGCGCTCGGGTTCCCGTGCGCGGCGGTAGACGTCGACCGTGTAGCTGATCGTCTGGAACGTGTAGAAGGAGATGCCGACGGGCAGGATCAGGCCGACCGTCTCCCAGTGCGGGTTCATCCCGAGCCAGCCGAGCAATCGGACCATCGAGCCGATGCCGAAGTCGAGGTACTTGAAGAACCCCAGCAGTCCGAGGTTCATGCAGAGGCTGACGAACAGCGCCGCGCGGCGCCGGCCCGGCGAGGCGCCGGCCATCGTGCGCGCGGCGACGTAGTCGATCAGCGTCGAGAGGAAGATCAGACCAAGGAACCGCCAGTCCCACGCGCCGTAGAAGACGTAACTGCCGAGGAGCAGCCACGCGTTGCGCGAACGGATGCCGGGCAGCAGCCGCCAGACCGTGTAGACGATCGCGAGGAAGACGACGAACGTTAGACTGTTGAACAGCATTCCGCTTGAAAGAGGGCCCCGGTTCCCCGAGGCCCGCCCGACGACCTCCCGCGCCCCGGTGCGCGGGTTCCGGACTTGGTAGCAGGGCCGACGGGCAAACACAAGTTCGGCCGAGGTTTCTATGGGGATTCCATGGGCCGGGGCAACACGCTATCCTCCCGCACCATGGCCGGGCGGCGCATAGCCATCGTTTACGACTACATGACGCAGATGGGCGGCGGGGAGCGGGTCATCCGGGAACTCCACGCCGTCTTCCCCGACGCGCCGGTCTACACGGTCGTCTACGACCGGAAGGCCCTGGCGCCGGATTTCCGGGGGATGGACATCCGGACTTCCTTCCTCGACCGCTTCCCCCTGGCCCACCGGAAGTTCGAGCTCTACATCCCGCTCTACGGGTTCGCCATGGAGCAGTTCGACCTCCGCGGCTACGATATCGTCCTCAGCGTCAGCACGATGGTGGCGAAGGGCATCAACACGGGTCCGCGCACCTGCCACGTCTCGCTGTGCTTCACGCCGATGCGGTGGGCCTGGGACCTGTACCACGCCTACCTCGACGAACTGCGCGGGCGCTTCTGGACACGGCTCGGGTTCCGCATCTTCAGCCACTACTACCGGATCTGGGACGTCGCCTCCGCGTCGCGGGTGAACTACTTCCTCGCCGGATCGACCGTGGCGAGCCGGCGCATCCGCAAGCACTACGGGCGGAACTCGGACATCCTTCACCCGCCCGTGGACACCGACACCTTCACGCCGGGCGGGTCGCCCCCGGAGGACTTCTACCTCGTCGTGTCGCGACTGGTCCTCGCCAAGCGGATCGACATCGCCGTCGAGGCCTTCGCGAAGCTCGGACGCCGGCTGGTGGTGATCGGGACGGGCGAGCGCACGCCGGTCCTGCGCAGGATGGCCCCCCCGAACGTGACGTTCCTCGGCTATCAGGACGACGCGGTCGTGCGCGACCACTACCGCCGCTGCCGGGCGCTGATCTTCCCGGGCGAGGAGGACTTCGGCCTGACGCCCGTCGAGGCCCAGGCCTCGGGGCGCCCGGTGATCGCGTACGCGGCCGGCGGCGCGCTGGAGACCGTGGTCGACGGCGAAACCGGCGTCCTGTTCCACGAGCAAACACCCGGGGCGCTGGCCGCGGCCGTGGAGCGCTTCGAGTCCCTCGCGTTCGACCCCCTGCGGATCCGGCAGTGGAGCCTGCGCTTCGGCCGGGAGCGGTTCCGGACGGAGATCCGCGACTACGTCGAGCGGAAGTACCTCGAGTACATGCGCGACTTCTTCGGCGAATCCGCGCCGGCGGGCGGGGGCGGGGGCTGAGGCCGTGGACGCAACGAAGGACACCATCCGCACCGGCCGGACGGGCGGGGACCATCTCTACGGGGCACTCCCCGGCCGCCCGGCATGGTTCATCCGCCGCTTCGGCTGGCGCCGGCTGATCGAGAAGCCCTTCCAGATGGCCGTCGCGCCGGCGATCGTGAGACTCGTCCGCCCCGCGACCTTCGTCTTCCGCGGGGAGACGCACCGGCTCTTCTTCCACCGCTACAACACGACGTGGGTCAACGAGCGGGCCGTCGAGGTCCCGGTCGCCCGCCGGTTCCTCGCGGAGCCCGCCGGACGCGTGCTGGAGATCGGCAACGTGATGGGGCACTACGGGCGGTCCGGATGGGACGTCGTCGACCGCTTCGAGCGCGGCCCGCGCGTCCACAACGGCGATGCCCTCGCCTTCCGCCCGGCGGCCGCCTACGACACCGTGCTGTCGGTCTCGACCTTCGAACACATCGGGTTCGACGACGGGGATCCCGACACCGGCGGGCGGATCCTCGCCACGCTGGCCCACGTCCGGGAGGCCTGCCTCGCGCCGGGCGGCCGCCTGCTGATCACCGTCCCGCTCGGTTACAACCCGTTTCTTGACGCGTTCGTGTTCGCAGACCGGCTCGGGTTCGACGAGCAGGCGTTCCTGCTGCGCACCGGCCGCCGGGAATGGCGGCAGGTTTCGGCGGAGGAGGCCCGGGGGGCGGCCTACAACACGCCCTTCCCCTACGGCAACTGCGTGATGTTCGGCTTCCACCGGAAGCCGGAGGGAGGATCCCATTCAACCGGCTGACCTCCTTGCCGTCGCCCTCGTCGCCCCCGCGGCCGCGATCCTGCTCGCCGTGCTGACCGGGTGGGGCCGGCTCGTGCGGCGCCTTCTTCCATCGGACGGCGACCCGGCATGGGCGGTCGACGCCTGGACCGGCTGGGCCGCGGGAACCCTGTTCCTGCAGGTCTGGCACCTCGTCCTGCCCGTCGACTGGCGCGCCGCCGCGGCGATGGGCGTCGTCGGCCTGGCCGGATGGTGGCGCGCCGGCCCGCGGCGTCCGCCCCGCGCGTCGCCCCGGGACCGCCCCGCGGCCGTGGCGGCCGCGGCCGTCTGTCTCGTCCTCTTCGCCCTGCTGGTCCGCCACATCCGCAGCGACCTGCAGGTCTACGACGCCGGCATGTACTACTTCCAGGCGGTCCGCTGGATGAACGAACACCCGGTCGTGCCCGGGCTGGGCAACCTGAACATGCAACTGGGCATCAACCAGTCCTATTTCCTCTGGGCCGCCCTTCTGAACCTCCATCCTCTCTGGGTCGGCGGCTTCATGGTGGTCAACAGCCTGGCGCTCGTGGTGGCCATGGCGCCGGGCGTGCGGGAGATGGCGCGGCTGCGGCGGAGCGACCCGCCGCCGGACGCGAACGTTCTGCTGCGCATCCTGACGGTCCCGCTTCTCCTCGCGCTGGGCATGGGCGATGGCGCGGCGAACCCGTCGCCGGATTTCTTCGCGTCGGTGCTCTGCGTCGTGGTCCTCGACCAGGCGGCGGCGTGGCTTGCGCGAGGGGGCGCGGCCCGCCCCCCGCACACCGTCGTCCTCCTGTGCGCGGCCCTGGTGACCGTGAAGCTCAGCATGGTCGCCTACGCGGGCACGCTGGCCGTCGTGGTGGCGGCCGTGTACGCCGTGCGTGCCGGGAAGGAGCCGGCCGGCGGGGGGCTCCTCCGGCCCGCGGCCGCGGCACTCTCGATCGCGCTGGTCGCGGGGATGCCATGGGCTGCGCGGAACGTCATGACCACGGGCTACCCCCTGTTCCCGTCGCCGGCGGCGCCCTTCCCCGTGGCCTGGCGGGTCCCGGGGTACAGGGTGGCGTTCGTCGCCGACTACATCCGCGCCTGGGCACGCCACCCGGGGGCGGGCAGCCGGGATTTCCGGGACCGCCTCGCCGCCGAACAGTCGAAGATCCTTCTGCGCGAGCCCGGCGCCATGACGCCGGAGGCCTTCCATCGACTGGTCAACGACACGCCCTGGCTCGCAAACTGGCTGTCCGACTCGTCTCGCTCCCCGCTCTGGGTCTTCGGCCTGGCCGGGTCGCTCCTGGCGGGGATCGCCCTGGCGGGCCTTCGCCACCGCGCCCGCGGGACGCCCGACCCGGGCCGGCGCCTCGATCTGCTTTACGTCCCGCTGCTCGCGGCGATCGCCTTCTGGTTCCACTCCGCGCCGGCCACCCGCTTCGGCATCCCGTTCATCCTCCTGCTCCTGTCGCTGCCCGCGGCCCAGCTCGCGCTGCGCCTCCCGTTCGGACCGGCCGCCCTGCGGCGCGCCGTCGCGGCCGCGGCATGGCTGCTGGCCGCCCTGCCGCTGGCCGGGGGCTACCCCCCGCGCTCGCAGCGCTGGGCCGACATCATCGTCCCGCCGCGGGTGATCCCGGAGATGGGCTCCTACACGACCCGCACCGGCCTCGTTGTGTCGATCCCGGTCCACGACGTCCGCAGTTTCGACGCCCCGCTGCCGTCGGCCCCCATCCGCAACCCCCACCTGTCCCTCCTCGATCCGGACCGCGGCATCGGCGGCGGATTCCGCGACGACGGTCCGCCCCCGCCGCACGGCCTTTGAGTTGTCCGCGCCCCCCGCTTCCTCTATCGTCCGCCTCATGTGCGGCATCTGCGGCATCCTCCCGCGCGACACCGTCCCCCTGGGCCGGCGCCTCGCCGCCATGGCCGACGCCCAGCGCCACCGCGGCCCCGACGGCGAGGGCTACCATGTCGACCGCGCCGCCCCCCTCCTCCTCCACGACGCGCGCCCGGCCGACGGCGAGGCCGGGATCTGCGGCCTCGGACACCGCCGCCTCGCCATCCTCGACCCCGCCCGCGGGCGGCAGCCGATGGTCTCGCGCGACGGCGCCCTCGCCGTCGTCTTCAACGGCGAGATCTTCAACTTCCCCCGGCTCCGGCGCGATCTGGAGCCGGACGGCGCCTTCGCGACCGACTGCGACACCGAGGTCCTTCTGCGCCTCCATGCGCGACACCCCGACGACCCCGGCGCCTGGCTTCCGCGGCTGAATGGCATCTACGCCTTCGCGCTCTGGGACCGCCCGCGCCGCCGACTCCTGCTCGCCCGCGACCCCCACGGCGTCAAGCCGCTCCATGTCGCGCAGCACGACGGCGCCCTCCTCTTCGCCTCCGAAATCAAGGCCCTCCTCGCCGCCGGCCTGCCCGCCCGGCTGAACCGCGCCGCGCTGCACGTCTTCCTGAACCTCCGCTACGTGCCCGGCGAGGACACCCTCTTCGACGGCGTCCGCCGCTTCCCGCCCGGCCACTTCGCCTGGGCGCGCGACGGCGTCCTCGAGACCCCCCGCCCCTTCTTCCGCCTGCCCGACGCCGACCCGGCCTCCGCCCCCGCGCCGGCCGAACGCGCCGCCCTCATCCGCGACGCCTTCGCCCGCGCCGTCGGTGGACAGCTCCTCAGCGATGTCCCCGTCGGCATCAGCCTCTCCGGCGGCCTCGACTCGAGCATGAACGTCGCCGCCGCGGCCGCCGCCTACCGCGCCGACCCGCCCATCCGCTCCGGCGACCGCACGCTGCGCACCTTCTCCCTCGGTTTCAACGAGCCGACCGACGAACTCGACGACGCCCGCCTCGTCGCCCGCCACTTCGGCGCCGAGCACCACGAGGACCGCCTCGCCCTCAACCCCCTCGAACGCATGGGCGAGGTCATCCGCGCCGTCGAGGAACCCAAGATCAACATCATCCAGGGCTACGTCCTCTCGCAGTTCGCCTCGCGCAGCGTGAAGGTCCTCCTCAGCGGCCTCGGCGGCGACGAGCTCTTCGCCGGCTACGACATCCACCGCTTCTGCAACACCCTCGGCCGCGGCCACCGCCTCGTGCCCCGCGCCCTCCAGACGGCGCTGCTCGGCCCGCTCGGACGGCTGTGGTGGGGCGCGCAGGCCGCCGCCGGACCGCTGCGGTTCGAGCATTACCGGATCGGCGGACAGATCGCCCTCTCGCTCGGCGACCGCGCCCAGTTCTACACGCGCCTCCGCAATGCGTGGGACGCCGACCCCGGCATGTACGCGCGCGTCTACGCCGACCCCGGCGCCTTCCGCGCCCTGCCCGCGACGCGCACGCACTTCGATCCGCTCTTCGACGGCGGCGGCGACTACCTCGAACAGGTCCTCCGCGCCGAGTTCCGGACGAAGATGGTCAATGACTTCCTCGTCAACGAGGACCGCGTCACCAGCGCCCACGGCGTCGAGGGCCGCGTCCCGTTCCTCGACCCCGCCCTCGTCCGCCTCGCCTTCTCCATCCCCGCCGCCGACAAGATGCGCGGCCGTGAAACCAAGGCGCTGTGGAAGGACGCCGTCGCCGCCGAACTGCCCCCGGAGATCGTCCGGAAGCGGAAGCAGGGCTTCACGTTCAGCTCCTACCACCAATGGACCAAGGACCTCCGCGGCGCCGTCGAGCGCGAACTGACCCCCGCCTGGTGCGGCGACGCCGGGCTGTTCAATCCCGCGTTCGTGCGGACGCTGCTCGACACGCCGCCGCACCCGAACATGAGGTGGCATTACTTCATGGCGTGGATGATGCTCGGCACCAAGCACTGGATGGAGATCTTCCATGTCCGCCCCTGACCGGAACGCGATCGCCCGCCGCCTGCTCGACGTCATGGCGTGGAGCGCCCGCCGCGACTACCGCGGCCACGACAAGCACGACGCGCTCAACAGTCCGCTCGTCTCGGCATGCACGATGGGCGTTCCGTTCCTGCGCCTCCTCGCGACGCAGGCGGTCATGCGGTTCCCCTGGAACCTCCGGCCGCTGCTCGGCGTGCCCGCCGCGCGGAATCCGAAGGGCATCGGCCTCTTCGCCCATGCGTGCCTCGACTTCGCCGACGCGCTCCGCGCCGACCCCGCCCTCGCCCCCGCCGAACGGCCGGAGGCGTGGACCGCACGCGCCGCGGAGCTGCTCGCATGGCTCGTCCACCACGCCTCGCCCCACGCGCCCGCCTCCGCCGCGCTGCGCGCGCAGTTCGACGACCCCGGCGACCCGAAGCCCGCCGCCGCGCCGGACGCCGTCGCCCTCGCCGGCTGCGGATGGGGCTACCATTACCCGTGGCAGGACTCCGGCTTCTTCCAGCCGCGCCACTTCCCCAACCGCGTTGTGACCTGCTGGATCGGCTTCGCCTTCCTGCGCGCCCACGAGGCCACCGGCGAGGCGCGATACCTCGAGGCCTGCCGAGGGATCGCCGCGTTCCTCACGACCAATCCGCGCGTGCTCTTCGAGGACCCCCGGCAGTTGTGCCTGAGCTACGTGCCGCTGCCGGACATCCGCATCGCCGTCATGGACGTCAGCGCCCTCGTGGCCGCCTTCCTCGCGCGCTACGCCCGCCGCCTCCCGGCCGGCGACCCCGCCGCGGACGCCGCCCGCGCGACCGCACACCGGCTCATGGCCTTCGTGGTGGACAAGCAGACCGGCTACGGGGCGTGGTTCTACACGTGGCCGGCCGGCGACAGCCCCATCCGGCACGACAACTACCACACCGGCATCATCCTCGACTGCCTCGCCGACGCGATCGAGTTCCTCGGCGAGCCCGCGTGGGAATCCGCCTACCGGCGCGGCGTCGACTACTACCGCGACACCCTGTTCACCGCGGACGGCGCGCCGCGATGGATGAACGACCGGACCTTCCCCCACGACATCCACGGCGCCGCCGCCGGCATCCTCGCCTTCACCCGCGCGGCGGGCCACGCGCGCGCGTGCGGCGCGGACGCTGTGATCGCGCGGGGCGACCTCGAAACGGCCGACCGCATCCTCCGCTGGACCCTCGCCCACCTCTCCGACACGGCGGGGTTCTTCTACTACCAGAAGGGCCGCGTCCGGACGAACCGCTGGTGCCAGATGCGATGGTGCAACGCCTGGATGTCCCGCGCCCTCGCCCAGCGCCTCCTCGCCCCCTGAGCCGAGATGCCGCTTGAACCTGTCCGCCGGCAGGCGCAGCATCCTTCGCAAGGCGAACCGATGGAGCACGCTTGCACGACAACCGGGTACACCCGTTTCCTCACGGGCCTTCCTTCCTGGCTGTTTGAGGGCACGCCGCGCGAGCGGGGGATCTCACGTTGATCAAGTACATCGGTTCCAAGCGGACTCTGGTTCCCGTCATTCGCGAGGCGGTCCGCCGCGCGGCGAACGCCCGTTCTGTCCTCGATCTGTTCTCGGGCACCTCGCGCGTCGGCCATGCGCTGAAAGCATCCGGATATCGAGTCCTCTCGAACGACCACAACGCCTACGCCGCCACGCTCGCCCGCTGCTACGTTCAGGCGGACGCCGAGGACGTGCTCGTGGATGCCAGGAGGCTTGTGCGCGAGTTCAACGCGATGAAGGGCGAGCCGGGCTACTTCACCGAGACCTTCTGCGTGCAATCCCGGTACTTCCAACCCAGGAACGGCGCTCGCGTGGATGCGATCCGCGAGGCCATCGCCACGAAGGGACTTCCCCCCGAGCTCGAGGCCGTGATGCTCGTGTCGCTGATGGAGGCGGCGGATCGAGTGGACTCGACCACGGGCCTGCAGATGGCGTATCTCAAGACATGGGCTCCGCGGGCGCACAACGACTTGGAGTTGCGCGTTCCAGCCGTGCTGCCTCGTGCCGGGCACGGCAAGGGGCAGGCGACGTGCCTTGATGCGTTCGAAGCGGCCAGCGCGCTCGAGGCGGACGTGGCCTACATCGACCCGCCGTACAACCAGCACTCGTACTTGGGCAACTACCACATTTGGGAATCGCTCGTGCGCTGGGACAAGCCGGAGGTGTACGGCATCGCCTGCAAGCGCACGGATGTGCGGCAACGGCAGAGCGTCTTCAACTCCCGTCCACAGTTCGCGGGCGCCATGCGGCGGCTGCTCAACTCCGTCCGCGCTCCGGTCATCGTCGTTTCGTTCAATGACGAGGGGTATCTCGCCCGGGCCGATATGGAAGCCATGCTCTCCGGACTGTGGAACGGCGAGGGCAAGGTCACGACCATCGAAAATGACTTCAAGCGGTACGTCGGCGCTCAGATCGGCATCTACAACCCTCGGGGAGAAAAGGTCGGGGCGGTCAGTCACCTGAGGAACAAAGAGTTCGTCTATGTTGTTTCCCGCGAGGACCTGTCGGTCAAGCTGGCACCCCTGGCGCGTCCAAGCCGATACCAACTGCTCCTCTTCGAGAGTCAAGATGCGCGCGCCGTCAATGAACGGATCTTGCCGGGTCGCCCCGACTGACAACAGCCTGGGGCCAACGGAAGGGGACGGGATCGCCAGGGAATGCGCGGTCAACTGCGACCACCTGCAGACCGTCGCCAAGGGCAGGATCGGCTCCCTGGTGACCACGCTTCCTCCCGCGCGAATGCGGGAGATCCGGTCCGCCATCGCCTTCGCGCTCGGGCTGAGTGACTGAGCGACTCGGACGTCCGGCGGCGCGCACACAACACATCGGGGGGGGCACGAACCCGAGGACGGGTTGACGAGTACTCCCCCATGAGCGTTCGGGCGGGCAGCGGGTTGACCAGTCCCATCGATAGCGATACCGTAATACGCACAAAGGAACGATGCCATGACGACGGTAACCGTATCGACGAAGTATCAGGTGGTGATTCCCGAGGACGTGCGCAAGTCCATGGGGGTTCGGCCGGGGGAGAAGTTCCAGGTGATGAACTACGACGGAAGGGTGCAACTCATTCCGCTGCGCAGGATGCGGGACATGAAGGGAATCCTCCGCGGGATGAACACGACGCTGGCGCGTGAGGCTGACCGGACATGAACGTGGTCGACTCCTCGGCGTGGCTCGAGTACTTCGCGGATGGTCCCAACGCCGGGCACTTCGCCAAGGCCATTGAAGACGTTGAGAATCTGGTGGTCCCGAGCATCACGATCTACGAGGTCTTCAAGAAGGTCCTGATGGAGAGGGGCGAAGACGCCGCCCTGCAGGTCGTGGCACAGATGAAGACCGGGCACCTGATCGAGGTGGATGAGGACCTGGCCATCGACGCCGCGCGGCTGAGCGTGGCCCACAAGATCCCCATGGCCGACAGCCTGATCCTCGCGACCGCGCGCGCGCACGATGCGTGGGTGTGGACGCAAGATGATGATTTCAAAGGCCTGAGCAAGGTGAACTACCGGGCAAGGAAGTAAGAGCCCGACTGGCTCGTGTGCAGGGCTACGTCGCGCGGCGGGCGAGGACGGAGTCGAAGACGTCCGCGAGCCGGCGGGTGAGGGTCCGGCGCTCGAACTCCGGGCAGGGGCGCGGGCGGTCGGGCAGGCGGCCGGCGCGCCACGCGCCGTGGAGCGCGGTGAGCGCGGCGGCGATCCCGTCGGGGCCGTCGGCGACGGTCGAGCGGTCGGCGGCATGCTTCGTCACGATCCCCATGACCTCGTGGTCGCGGGGCCCGGCGGCGAGGATCGGGTTGCCGCTGACCATGTAGTCGAAGACCTTCGACGGATGGCTGTAGCGGTGCAGGTCGCCGCCGTTGACCAGCAGCAGCAGCGCCTGCTGCGAGCCGAGCAGGCGGCGGACCTCCGCCGCGGGGACGGGGTCGGAGATCTCCAGGCATTCCGCCGGCAGCAGCGCCCGAAGACGCTCACGGACCGGCGTCGGCACGGTGCCGACCATGCGCAGCGTGAAGGAGGCGGCGCGCGCCGGATTCCCCCCCGCCCACCGCGCGATCGCCTCAAAGACGGATCCGTCGAGCCCGTCGGTGTAGACGGTGCCGTAGTGGGCGAGCACGAAGCGCGGTGACGGCGCGATCGCCGCGGCGCCGGACCACGCGTCGCCCTCGTAGCCGTTGTGGATGGTGACGATGCGGTCGCGCCCGAAGCCGGTCTTGCCGGCGAAGAGCGCCTGCTGGCTTTCGATCGCGCAGGTGACGCGGTCGGCCGTCCGCAACACATCGAGTTCCATGGACCGGTTGAGCGCGATCGCGAGCGGCGAGCGCCAGACGCGGTTGTAGGCGTGGCACTCGAGCCACGGATCGCGGAAGTCGGCGATCCACGGGATGCCGAAGCGGCGCTTCAGGTCGCGGGCCACGAGGTGCACGGTGTACGGCGGCGCGGAGGTGAAGACCAGGTCCGGCCGCTCCGCCGCGACGAGTTCCGCCGCGCGTCGCACGGCCGGCCCGCGCCAGCCGATGCGGGAGTCGGGAATGAAGAGGTTGAGCCGGATCATCTCGAGGAGGCCCGAGCGGGCGTCGCCCGTGACCGACGGCGCGGCCTTCGAGGGCCTGCGCGCGAGCCACGAGGCCGGGTCGAAGCGGTTGCCGACGCGGACGACCGGGCACGGCGCATCGGCCGGCTCGGGGGCCGCGATCTCCGGCGCCAGCACGGTCGGCGCATAGCCGGACTCCGGCAGGTGCCGGCAGAAACCCGCGACCCGCTGCACCCCCGCCCCGACGACCGGCGGCCAGTAGTACGTGATGACCAGGACCCGCTTCACGCGCCCCATAGTGTCGCCCCGGGGCGCGGATGGCAACGCCGCTTCGACGAGAGCGCACGGCCGCGGCCGCGACGGAGCGCGGCCCTCCGAGAGAACGGATCATGGGGGCGCTGCGCGAGGGACTCGCGAGGCATCGTCGAGTCCTGATGGCTCAAGTCCGGGTGCGGAGTGGAGGGGCGCACTCCGGGCTAGACAGCCCCCGGGGGGTTCTCTACCGTCTGGCGGATGCGAATTCTCGTCGAGGTCCTCCACCCGGCCCACGTGCACGTCTTCCGTTGCGCGATCGGCGTCTGGCGCGCGCGCGGCGACGAGGTCCGCGTGCTCAGCCGCGAGAAGGAGTGCGCCAACGCCCTGCTCGACGCCTACCGCATCCCCTACACGTCGATCAGCCGTCTGCCGGACCGCAAGTCCGGTCTCGCGGCGGAGCTGCCGCTGCGGATCTGGAGGATGGCGCGCGAGTGCCGCCGGTTCCGGCCGGACGTGCTCACCGGCATCATGGGCGTCACCATCGCGCCGGTCGGACGGCTCATCGGGAAGCCCGCGGTCGTCTTCTACGACACGGAGAACGCAAAGACGACGAACCGGGTCGTCTACCCGATCGCGCACTCGGTCTGCACGCCGACCTGTTACCAGGCGCCGGTGAACGGGCGCCATGTGACCTACCCCGGCTACCACGAGCTGGCCTACCTCCACCCGAACCGCTTCACGCCCGACCCGGCGGTGCCGCGGCGGTACGGCGTCGACCCGGACAAGCCCTTCTTCCTGCTGCGGCTCGTCTCGTGGCAGGCCTCGCACGACGTCGGCGAGAAGGGCCTGGAATCGGACGCCGTGAAATCGATGCTGGCCCGCCTCGAGCCGCTCGGCCGGGTCCTGATCTCGAGCGAGAAGCCGCTGCCGCCCCACTTGGAACCGTACCGCTTCGCCTGCCCGCCGGAAGTGATCCATCACTTCCTCGCGTTCGCGCACCTCGTGATCGGCGAGAGCGCGACGATGGCGAGCGAGGCCGCGGTGCTCGGCACGCCGGCGTTCTACATCAGCGACACCGGCCGCGGCTACACCGACGAGGAGGAGGCCCGCTACGGCCTCGTCTTCAACTTCAAGCGGCACGAGCGGGACCGTATTTTTGCCACGCTGGACGGTCTCCTCGCCCGCCCCGCCCTCCGCGCCTCGTTCGCGGAGAACCACCGGCGCCTGCTCGCGGAGAAGATCGACGTCACGGCGTGGATGGTCGACTACCTCGACTCCGTCGTGCGGGACACCCGGCGCGCGCCATGATCCCCCTCCTCGCGGACGGATGCGCCGTCTGGCTGAAGCTGATCCTGCCCGGCCTGGCCTGGGTCTGGCTCCTGCCCGCGGCGCTGGCCGGCGAACCGCACCCTTGGAAACGACGGCTCTGCACGGGCGCGGCGGCCGGAGCGCTGGGAGTGCTGCTCGCTTCGCTCCTGACCATGACCCTCGGCCTCGCGGGCATCTTCACGCCGGCGATCGAGACGGCGGCGCGGGCCGCGCTCGTCGCCGCCGGCCTCGCGGCCGGCGCATGGGTCCACCGCGGACGCCTGGCGTCGATGCTGGCCGACGCGGCGCCCGTCGCCCTGCTGTTTCTCGCCGGCATCGTGACGATCCTCGCGCTGCCGAACCGCGGCGAATGGATCGCCGGCGGCTGGGATCCGGGCGTCTACATGAACGAGGCCGCCGCGCTGTCGCGGAGCGGCACGTTCGCCCCCCCGGACAGGCTCTTCCACGAGGTCCTGACCCCGGAGGAGCGCGCTGTCTTCCTGCGCAGGGGCCAGGCGGGCATCGAACGGTTCCCCGGCGTCGTGACGGACCCCGCCCGGCGGGCCTTCGCATTTGAATTCTTCCGCCTGACGCCCTCCTTCTTCGCCGCCGTCCACCGCTCCGGCGGTCTCGCCGCGATGGCGCGCGCCAACATGATCGCAGGGATGGTCCTCCTGGCCGCCTTCTTCGCCCTGGTGTGGACGCGTTTGAGTCTTCCGCACGCGGTCTTCTCCGCGCTTCTGCTGGCCGCCGGGCCGGTCTGGATCTACCACGCGCAACTCCCGACGACCGAGATGCTGCACCTCCTGCTGCTGTGCGCGTGCCTGGGATTCGCGACGGCCGGGCCGCGCGACGGCAGGGCGACGGGTCTCGCCGCGCTGGCCGCGTTCGCGGTGGTGACGAACCGCATGAGCGACCTTCCGTTCCTCGGCTTCCTCGTCCTCTGCCACGCGCTCGGCTCCGCCACGGAGAACGACCGCCGGCCGCTGGAGCGGCGGCACCTGGCGATCCTGCTCGGGGCGGCCGGCGGCGGGATCGTGAATGCGCTCGTCGCGCCGGGGTCGATCCAAGGCTGGCAGGACGCCTCCGCCATCCTGGCCGTCGCCGCGGCGGCGCTCATCGCGGTGCTCGGAACGGACCTCCTCGCGGCGCGGCCGGGCGTGCGCGCGCGCCTCGCAGGGCTGTCGCCGCGGACGCTGGACGTCGCCGCCGTCGCCTTCCTCGCCGCCGTGGCGGTCTCCTGGCTGGCCCGGGACGCGGTCACGGGCCCGAAGGACATGGACAACCTGCAACGGCTGCTGCCCTTCACCGGCCGGCTGCCGATGCTGGCCGCCGCTGCCGGCCTCGCCGTCGCGCTTCTCGTGCGCCCCCGGATGCGGCCGGCGGCCCTGTTCCCCCTGCTCCTCTTCTTCTTCGCGGTTGCCTGGATGCTGGTCCTTCGGAAATCCATCGTGGACCTCTACCCTTGGGCCACGCGCCGGTACGTCCCGTACCTCGTGCCGTTCCTCGCCCTCGCCGCGGGCCACGGGCTGGCCCTGCTTTGGGACATATCCCGCGGGAGGCCGTACGCCCGCGCGGCGGCCTGCCTTGCCCTCGCCGCGATGCTCGCCGAGCCCGCGCAGGCCTCGCGGCGGGCCTGGACCTACACGCAGTACAACGGACTCGGCGCCGCGCTGCAGGCGGTCGCGGACCGCATCGATCCGTCCGACGTGGTCATCACCGACCATCCCGCCTGGGGCACGCCGCTGGCGCTCGTCCACGGGCGGAACGTGCTGAGCGGGCAGGCGGACCGCTCGCCACGGGACAACGGCGAGGGCATCGCGGCCATCCTCCCCGGCCTGGCGGCGCGGCTCCACGCCGGCGGCCGGCGGATCCTGTGCCTGACGTCCACCGACGCGGGCCTCTCCGTCTTCCCGTTCCCGGACCCCTCGATCGCAACGCTCCTCTGGGAGGGCCCGGTGTTTCCGTACCAGGTCATGGTCCAGCACGCCGCGGCGAGGCAGTTCAAGCTCCAGACGCGCAGCGTCCGGTTCCGGCTCTATGCGCTCGCGCCGTGATTTCGCCTTCTCTTCCCCGCCTGTTTTCGCCACTCTGCCCGCCATGCAACCATCCGCCGCCATCCGGGTCCTCCGTGTCGCCGCCGTCCTGCTCGCCGCCGCGCTGCCGCGCCCCGCCGCCGCGGACTGGCCGTGCTGGCGCGGCCCGACCGGGAACGGGGTGGCCGCGGCCTCCGCCCCCCTCGCCGGCGCGCCGGAGGACGGCGCGAAGCCTCTGTGGACCAGCGAAACGATCCTCGCCGAGCGCGACGGCGGCTACGGCTCGCCCGTCGTCGCGAACGGCCGGGTCTACGTCTACTGCTGCTGGCGCACGAAGACCCCGGTGGCCTACCGGGTCCTTCGCGAGGAGAACCTCGCCGACATCGGCGTCCGCCGCCCCGCCGCGTTGACCGACGACGCCCACGCCGCGATCGAGGCCGCGCGCGTCGCGCCGGACCGCAAGGCCGTCGCCCCCGACGACCTCGACGGCTGGATGGAGAAGTGGGTCGCGGCGAACCTGAAGCCGGATCTGCGGAAGGCCCCCGGGGTCGTCCAGTATGCGACCGACCGTCTCCGCCGCGGGGAGGGCGCGCCGCCGGTCGAGGCCCTCGAGATCCTCGCCTCGATCCTCGACCGCCGGTTCGCCGACGAGGCGGCGATGGACGCCTGGGCGGCGACCAGCGGCCTCGATCCCAAGCTCTGGCGCTCGCTGTTCCGCCCCCGCATCCCGGACTACGAGCGCTCCGAGGAGGACATCCTCTTCTGCCTCGACGCGCGGACCGGCGCCACGCTGTGGAAGTACGCCAAGCCCAGCCGCTCGACGCGGTGGAGCTCCTCCACCACGCCCTGCGTCGCCGGAGGCCGCGTCTTCTTCCTCGGCGCGCAGTGCACCGCCTACGCGCTCGACGCCGCGACGGGCGCGGAGACGTGGACGGCGCCCATCGCCGGCCCGACGGAGGCCGGCAACGGTCACAACTCGTCCTTCGCCTTCGCCGACGGCCGCCTGTACGTCATGGCCGGCCGCCTGGTGGCCCTCGACGCGGCCACGGGGAAGGTCCTGTGGGAGAAGAAGGAGGCCTCCGGCTTCAGCAGCTCGCCCGTGATCTGGCGCCGCGGGAGCCGCACGTACGTCATCGCGGGCGAGTCGCGGGGCCGCTACGCCTTCGACGCCGCCACCGGCGCCCTGGCGTGGCGCGTCGACGCGCCGGGGCCCTCCACGCCGGCCATCGACGGCGATCTCATGGCCGTCGCGCACGGCCACGGGCTGGCCGCCTTCCGGCTGTCCGAAACGGGCGCGGTCAAGGTGGCGGAGACGGAGAAAGGCGGATCGAAGGGAGGCAGCCCCGTCGCCGCCGGACCCCGCGTGTACTCGGGCAGCTTCGAGGCCGCCTGCCTCGACGCCGCCACCGGGTCGCTGCTGTGGTCGGCGCACCGCGGGATCGACCACTACTCCTCCGGCGCGCTGGCCCACGGGAAGCTCTGGATCCTCGGCAAGAACCGCCTCACCGCCGTCGACCCCGGCACCGGCGCGGAGGCGGGCCGCATCCGCGTCGACTACCTCAAGTGCTCCTCCCCCGCCTTCGCCGACGGGAAGGTCTTCCTCCGCACCCGCAAGGCCGTCGTCTGCTACGACCTCGCCGCCCCGGCGTCGCCGGGCCCGGCCGCGCCGACGTCCGGGGCGCACTGAGTCCGGCGTCTTGCCGCGGTCCGGCGCGGCGCGGCCGGCGAGCGCTCGCGGCACGGAAGGAGCGTGGGGGTTGTCGTCCATGGATCTGTCGTCGCTGTTTCCCGGTTTCGTGAAGACCGCGCTCGTCGAGGTCGGCGGGGCGGACGTCCCGATGCCGGAGGAGGCCGCGCTGGTCGCGGGCGCGGCCGAGCGGCGGCGGCGGACGTTTGCCGCGGGACGCGAGGCGGCGCACCGGGCGCTCCGGATGCTTGGCGGACCGGAGGGCGCGATCCTGGCGTTGCCCGGCGGCGCGCCGGCATGGCCGGCGGGGGTTGTCGGATCGATCGCGCACACGGACCGGCTCGCCGCGGCGGCGGTCGCCTGGCGGCGCGATGCGGTGGCGGTCGGCCTCGACCTCGAGATCCTTGCAAAGGTCCGGGAGGAGCTCGCGCGCCACATCCTGGCGGCGGAGGAGTTCGAGACATGGTCGCGAGGCTCCGCCGACCTCCGCGCGGCGGAGCTTGCGGTCCGGTTCAGCGCGAAGGAGGCCGCCATCAAGTGCCTGGCCGGGATGGGCCGGACGCCGCCCGGGCTGCGCGATCTCGTGGTCGGGCTGGAGCCTCCCGGCGGAGGCTTCCGGGTCCGTACGGCCGGTGGCGCGGACGCCGGCCCGGCGCTGGCCGGACGCCGGCTCATCGACGCCGCCACCGGACACGTCGCGGCCGGCATCGTTGAAGTTGCGCGGGGCGGCTGACCGCCCTACATTCCCCCGGTTGGCGCCGGGCGCCTCCGGCAGCGACCATGGAAAGGGGACCACCGTGAACGTGACGATCGGAGACCGGGAGTTCTTCCCCCGCATCGGGAAGATCGCATACGAGGGACCGAAGACGAGGAACCCGCTCGCGTTCCGCTGGTACGACGAGGACCGCGTCGTCGCCGGCAAGACGCTCAAGGACCACCTCCGCTTCGCGGTCGCCTACTGGCACTCGTTCTGCGGCACCGGCGGCGACCCCTTCGGCCCCGGCACAAAGGCGCTGCCATGGCTCCAGGCTTCCGACCCGCTGCAGCAGGCGCGGGACAAGATGGACGCCTGCTTCGAGTTCGCGACCAAGGCCGGGATCCCGTTCTACTGCTTCCACGACTTCGACGTCGTCGCGGAGGGCGCCTCGATCGCCGAGAGCGAGCGGCGCCTCGACGCGATGGTCGCCTACGCGAAGGCCAAGCAGCGCGCCTCCGGCGTGAGGCTGCTCTGGGGCACCGCCAACCTCTTCAGCCACCCGCGCTACATGAACGGCGCGGCGACCAACCCCGACTTCGCCGTCGTCGCCCGCGCCGGCGCGCAGGTGAAGAAGGCCCTCGACGTCACGATCGCCCTCGGCGGGCGGAACTACGTCTTCTGGGGCGGCCGCGAGGGCTACAACAGCCTGCTCAACACCTGCACGAAACGCGAGCTCGACCACATGGCCCGCTTCCTCGCCATGGCGCGCGACTACGCCCGCAAGCAGGGCTGGAAGGGCACGCTGCTGATCGAGCCGAAGCCGATGGAGCCCTCCAAGCACCAGTACGACTTCGACGCCGCCACCGTCATCGGCTTCCTGCGCCATCACGGCCTCGACAAGGACTTCAAGCTCAACATCGAGGTCAACCACGCGACGCTCGCCGGCCACTCGTTCCAGCACGACCTGCAGATGGCGGCCGACGCCGGCCTGCTCGGCAGCATCGACGCCAACCGCGGCGACTACCAGAACGGCTGGGACACCGACCAGTTCCCGGTCAACCTCATGGAACTCGTCGAGGCCATGCTCGTCATCCTGCCCGCCGGCGGCTTCACGAACGGCGGCATCAACTTCGACGCGAAGACGCGGCGCAACTCGACCGACCTCGCCGACCTCTTCATCGCGCACATCACCGGCATGGACGCCTTCGCCCGCGCCCTGATCGTCGCGGACCAGGTCCTGCGCACCTCGCCCTACCTCAAGCTGCGCGCGCGGCGCTACGCCTCGTTCGACGGCGGCGACGGCGCGAAGTTCGAGAAGGGGAAGCTCACGCTCCAGGACCTGCACGCGATCGCCTCGAAGGGCGGCGAGCCGCGGCAGACCAGCGGGCAGCAGGAGCTCTACGAGCAGATCCTCGCCCGGCACACCTGACGAAGACAACACCAAGACGCAAAGAGCGCAAAGGAGGCGGACCGCGCTGTCGGGCCGCCATCCGGCACGAAGGGTGTTCCTTTCTTCCCTTGGCGTTCTTTGCGTATTTGTGTTCGCCATCCGGCCCGCGGCTCAGCGCGGGGCGCGGACGCTGCGCGGGTGGACGCCGTGCGGGCTGCGGCGGAATCCGCTGCGGAGCGCGAGACGGGCGACGAGCCGGAAGGCCTCGCGGACGATGGAGTGGTTCATCTTGGAGATCCCGGATCGCCGGTCCTCGAAGATGATCGGCGTCTCGACCACGTGGAAGCCGCGGATCCACGTGCGGTGCAGCGTCTCGATCTGGAAGGAGTAGCCATTGGACGTGATCGTCGGCAGGTCGATCGCCTCGAGCACCGCGCGACGGTAGCACTTGAACCCGCCGGTCGGATCGGCGAAGGGCATGCCGGTCACCGCCCGCACGTAGGCGGCGGCGCTGACGCTCAGCATCAGGCGCGACAGCGGCCAGTTGGTGATGCGGATTCCCTCGACGAACCGCGAGCCGAGCACGAGATCCGCCGTGTCCGCCAGCGCCCGGAGCCTCGGCAGCTCCGCAGGGTCGTGCGAGAAGTCGGCGTCCATCTCGAAGACGAACTCGAACCCGTTCCCGATCGCCCACTGGAAGCCGGCCACGTAGGCGCGGCCGAGGCCCTGCTTGCCCTCGCGGTGCAGCACGTGCACGCGCGGGTTCTCCGCCGCCATGCGGTCGAGGATCGCGCCGGTGCCGTCGGGCGAGTTGTCGTCCACGAAGAGGTGGTGCGCGCCCGGAAGCGCCGCCAGCGCCGCGGCGCAGATGGCCTCGACGTTCTCCTTCTCGTTGTACGTCGGCGTGATGACGAGCGACTCGGGCATGCCCCGAGTATACGGACCGATCGCCCCGGGGCAAGCGAAGGAAGCCATGATGCGCTCCTGCCCGACTTCCCCCCGCGCGCCATCCCGTGGGCGGGGTGTAACATTACCGGATGCGACCGCATCAATTAATGTTACCCTTCAGCCCGACGCCCGTCCGGGGCGGACGGCATCTCCGCGGGGCGGCGGCGGCCGGAGGAATCAGGCCGCCGCGGCCATGCGCAGCCGGTGCCAGGCGCATTCGAGCGGGAAGAACTGGGAGTAGAAGAGCCGCTCGTACGGAAGATGCGCGATGACCCTCTCCACCGCCGGCGCGCGGGCGCGCAGCGTCGCGGCATCGGGCGCGAGCGTGGCGATCCACGCGGCGGCCGCGGGCTCGCGGACCCACCGGTGCTCCGCGCGGCGCGGGGACAGCCTGCTCAGAAGCTTCGATTGCGCCTCGGCGACCTCCATCGCCTTCGCGATCGTCGGCTGCGGCTCCCACAGATCGTTCAGCTTCCGCCAGTCGGCCTCGAACGGCGGCAGCGCGGCCGGGTCGAGTTCCTGCGCCATCGGCAGGCTCTCCATCGCCACGGCGGCGCTTCGCTCGAGCCCGCGCGCATAGGCCGCACGCACGGTCGCGTCGGCCTCCATCTCCCACAGCGCCCGCTGCACCGCGACGCAGTTGGAGGCGGTCCACGAATGCCGCCGGCCGGGACCGCCGTGGTCGTAGACCAGCCCGCGCTCGCACAACTCGAGCCGGCTGAGATTCTCGGGGCCGCCGCGCTCGTGGAGCGCCGCACGGTAGGCCGCATCCCACGATGCGTCGCCGGTGACGGCGTGCATCAGCTTCGCGACGAACAGCAATCGCGGCGCCTGGTAGTAGAGGAGCCCGGCGAACCCTCCGCGCACGCCGAACGGAGGCTCCGCAGGCATCTGCCAGCCGCGGCGGCGGATCTCGTCCGCCGTCTCCACCAGCTTTGCGACGATCGCCGCGCGCTCGCCGGCGGCGGCGAGGCCCGCTTCGAGATAGCGCCAGAGGCCGAGGAACCACGGCAGCGTCTGGTCGTCGGACCCCATCGCGTAGTGTGAACGTCCGTCCGTCGCGAACCCGCGGGCGACAAAGCCCTTCAACTCGCTGACGGACGCAAGCCGCATCAGCCCCGCCGCGAGCCGGCGGACCTTCTCCGCGTCCGGCTCCGCCTTCGACGCGCGCCAGCGGTGGACCGCCGCCTCCATGTAGAGGCCGTTGAAGAACCCGCCGTTCTCGATCGGGCTCCACCAGCCGAGCGCGTTGGGCTTGCCGAGGCGGCACTCCTCCGGCGTCGGGATGGACACGGTGCCGTCCGGCGCCACGAAATCGAGCATCACGCCGTGGGGGTCGATGAAGCGGCGCCAGATCTCCGCGTGAAGCGCCTCCGCCCGCGCGGCCGGATCGGCCGCGGCCCGGACCCGGCCACCGGCGGCAAGGACGGCGGCGGTCGAGGCCAGGAAACGGCGGCGTGTGACGGTCACGGCGCCGAAGCCCTGCGGATCATGTCCTCGATCAGGGCCGGCTTCCCATCGAGACGCTTGCTCTCGTCGGAAGCCTCCATGAACGCGAGGATCTCGACCGTCTCGCGCTCCGGGAACGGGACGACGCCCGTCTGGAAGAACTTGATCACTTCGACCAGCAGCGGCGCGTAGCCGTCGTACGTGCCGGCCGGGGCCTCGCCCTTCTCGCCGCGCACCTTGCCGCCGTAGCCCTTGTTGCCCGGCGCCTGGCGGAAGATCCCGGTGCGCCCGTCCTTCCACGTGCCCGTGACCTCGATGCCGCCGTCGGCCGCCGTGCCGCGCTTCACCGAGACGCAGCCCGGCCCCATGACCGCGAAGAGCGATTCGACGCCGTGGATCCCGTACCAGAACAGCTCCGGGTGCGTCGGCTCGACGTTGACCGGGCTGAACGTCTCGGCGCCGAGCACCTTGCCGACCGCGCCGTTGCGGGCGGCCTGCGTCTCCTTGCCGAACCGCAGGGACGAGGCGCTGAAGACGGGCACCTTCTTCTCTCGTGCGAGGCGGAAGATCTCGAGGGCGTCCTTCAGCGACGCCGCCATCGGCTTGTCGATGAAGAGCGGCTTGCCCGCCGCGATCACCGGCCGCGCCTGCGCGAGATGCGGGCGGCCATCGACGCTCTCCAGCATGACGCAGTCGACCTGCTTGCAGAGCTCCTCGATCGAGTCGACGAGCTTCACGCCGTATTTCGTCGTCAGTTCCTCCGTGAACTTGTCCACGCGGTCGCGGCTGGAGGCGATGTCCGCGCTGCCGCCCTTGAACGCCGCGACGACCCGCGCGCCCGGCACGTGATTCTTGTCCGCCGGGTCGTTGAGCACCTTCGTGAACGCCGACACGTGCGACGTGTCGAGTCCGATCATGCCGATGCGGAGGTCGGCGGCGAGGCAGGCGGCGGGGAAGAGGACAACCAGCGCAAGGAGGCGCCGCGTCAGGCCGCGGATGGGTGGATGGCTGGATGAATGGATGGAAGAATGGGCATCGGCAGGTTGGGGAGAGGTCGAACAAGGAATCCCGGATCGTGCGGACATCAGAGCAGCTCTCATGGCAGTCCTCCCGTGTGCATCCACCCATCCAATCATCCAACCGTCCCATCCTCCGGCGCCCGCCCGCACGCACTTGGCGCTTTCCTTGCGCCGGCTGGCGTCTATAGTGACACGCATGAAACAAATCATCAACCGCCGGAAGTTCCTCCAGCACTCCGCCGCCGCCGGCGCCGGGCTGGCCGTCGCCCGATCCGGATCGCTCGCCCGCGCCGCCGCGCCATCGTCCAAGATCGTCGCCGCCATCGTCGGCGTGAACGCGCGCGGCCTCGCGCACGTGAATGGCCTGCTCGCCCAGCCGAACGTCGAGATCGCCGCGGTCTGCGACGTCGACAGCCGCGCGCTGCAGAAAGCCGTCGGCATCGTCGAGAAGAAGCAGGGCAAGGCGCCGCGCGGCGAGAAGGACATCCGAAAGCTGCTCGAGGACAAGTCCATCGACGTCGTCACGCTCGCGATGCCCAACCACTGGCACGCGATCGCGGCGATCATGGCCTGCCAGGCCGGCAAGCACGTCTACGTCGAGAAGCCCGGCAGCCACGACCAGTTCGAGTCCGAGTCGCTCGTCGCCGCCGCGCGCAAGCACAAGCGCGTCGTGCAGATGGGCAACCAGCGCCGCAGCATGCCGACGTTCATCGAGGCGATGGCCGCGCTGCACAGCGGCGCGATCGGCCGGATCATGACCGCGCGCTGCTGGTACACGCGGTTCCGTCCGACGATCGGCATCGGCAAGGTGGCCCCGGTCCCCGAGTGGCTCGACTACACGCTCTGGCAGGGCGCCGCGCCGGACCGGCCCTTCAAGGACAACCTGATCCACTACAACTGGCACTGGTTCTGGCACTGGGGCAACGGCGAGCTCGGCAACAACGCCGTGCACTCCCTCGATCTCGCCCGCTGGGGCCTGCAGGTCAACTGTCCGAAGCGCGTCACGTGGGGCGGCGGGCGCTACCTCTGCCAGGACGACCAGGAGACGCCGGACACCGGCCTCGCCGCGTTCGACTTCGGCGACAAGCTGATCACGTGGGAACAGAGCAGCAGCCACGCGCGCGCCGCGGAGAAGATCGGCTTCCAGGTGAACTTCTACGGCGAGGGCGGCACGATGATCCTCGTCGACTCCGGCCACCGCATCTTCGACGCGAAGGGCAAGGAGGTCGTCGGCCTCAAGAGCAAGGAGGAGGTCAACGTCGGCGCGGGCTCGGGCAGCGACTCGGTCGAGCACTTCGCCAACTTCGTCGATTGCGTCCGCAACGGCGGGAAGCCGAACGCGGACATCGAGGACGGCCAGCGCAGCACGATGTACTGCCACTACGCGAACCTGGCGGTCCGCACCGGCCGCACGATCAACGTCGACCCGGCCACCGGCAAGGTCGTCGGCGACCCCGAGGCCCTGGCCCTGACCAAGCGCGAGTACCGCAAGGGATGGGAACCGGTCGTGTAGGGCATCACAGCCGCGGCAGGACCCGGGGCAGGTCGGCCAACGGCAGCGCGGAGATGGCCTCGTCCAGTTCGAAGGCGGTCTCGCCGGGATGGACGATGAACAGGCGCCGCAACCCGAGGTCGGCGGCGGCGATCCGCATGGACCGCGTCACCTTGGGTGCATCGGCGTACTTGAACTCGAAGCCATAGCGCGCGCCGCCACGGACAACGACCAGGTCGAGTTCCGCGCCGGCATGGGTCGCCCAAAAATAGGCGTCGCGCTCCGCCTTCAGGAGGCCGATCGCCTGCTCCATCGCGAACCCCTCCCACGAGAAGCCGAAGCGGGGATGTGCCAGAACCTCCCCGGGCGATCGCAACCCGAGTAGCGCATGCAACAGACCGCTGTCGCGCAGGTAGATCTTCGGCGCCTTCACGACCCGCTTGCCGGCGTTCTCGAACCAGGGCGGCAGGCGACGGACCAGGTACGCGCCCGCAAGGATGTCCACGTAGCGTGAGGCCGTCTTGGCGTCCAGCGACATCGCCCGGCCGAGATCCGACGCGTTCAACACCCCGCCGTGGAGATGCGCAAGCATCGTCCAGAAGCGCCGCAGGCCTTCGGGCGGAAGCGTGATGCCCAGCCGCGCGGCATCGCGACCGAGAAAGGTCTCCACGAAGTCCTGCCTCCAGGCGTAGCTCTCGCCGTCGTTCCGGGCGAGGAAGGACCTTGGGAAGCCCCCGCGCTGCCAGAGGTCCCCCTGGCGGCCCGCCCCGACCTCGTCGACATCGAAGCCCGACAGATGAACGAACGCCACGCGGCCGGCAAGCGTCTCGGAGGCGCCACGGATCAGTTCCGGCGATGCGCTCCCCAGAAGCAGGAATCGCGCCGGCACGCCGGGCCGGTCCGCCAGGACGCGCAGGGGGCCGAACAAACCCGGCATCGTCTGGACCTCGTCGAGGACAACCAGTCCCCGCAGAGGATCGAGGGTCCGCTCCGCGGCCACCGCAAGCACGTGCCGGTCGGTCGACCGCTCCAGATCGAACAACCGGGCCTTCCGCCCGCGGGCCAGCCACCCGGCGAGCGTGCTCTTCCCACATTGGCGGGGTCCCAGCAACGCAACGATCGGCGACCGCTCCATCGCCTTCTGCAACTCGGCCAGACGACGTGCGCGAGGGATCTCGACCGTTTTCATGGCTTGAATATTAGGATCATGATTCCCATATTTCAAGACTCATGATTCGGCCATGAGATGAGGACCATGGCGCGAGCCCGCCATTCCCCTTGCTTCGCACTCGGTGCGGCCATCGCGTTGCGGTCCGCCGGTCCCGGCGCGGCGCACTCAGCGCGGCGGGACCGGGAACGCCCGAAGCATCACCACCCCGTGCGGGCGGACGGGTGTGGCGAAGCGGCCGTCGGAAGCGCCGAGGTCCTTCTGGCGCCAGAGGTCGCGGATCCGCCGCGGGCCCTGCAATCCGAGTTGCGCCCACGTCGCGGTCACGGCCGCCTCCGCCGAGCCGGGGTTGAAGAGGCCGAACGCGACGGTGCCGTCCTCCATCGGCTTGACGACCGCCTCGCCGCCGTCGACCACGATGCGCCGGCCCTGGGCGCCGAGCGGGTCCTGGTTGACCTCGAGCACCTCGTCGTTGGTGAGCAGCGACAGCGTGAACCCGTCGAGCCGCTCGATCGGCGTGCCGATGATCATCGGCGAGCCCCACAGGCACCAGAGGCTGACGTGCGCGTACTGCTCGTCCGGCGTCAGGCGCGACGGCTCGAGCGGCTTGTTCCGCCAGCCCCCGAGCAGGCCGATGCGCAGGTTGCACGCGTGGTTCCACTGCCCGGGCTTCTGGAACGGTGCGAAGGCGTCGTGCTCGATCATCACCTCGCGGATGCCGACCGCCCACTTGCGGAGGCTCTCGTCCATCTGCGAGCGGTCCCAAAAGTCGACGAGATCGCCCGTCGTGCGGCTCAGTTGCGCGAGCGGGGCGCAGTCGGCGGCGAGCTTGAGCGGCAGTTCGTTGGACAGCTCGAAGACGATGTCGCGGTCGCACGCGGCGAGCGCGGCGGCGAAGCGCTGCACGGTGTCGACCCGGTCGATGGTCGAGTCGTACTTGGCGTAGTCGAACCCCCACTCGGCCCACTGGAGGGCGTCGTTCGTCTCGAAGAAGTGCTTCCCATACCGCCAGCCGTCGCGCGGCTTCGCCGGCTTCGTCCACGCGCCGGACGGATCGTCGCTGGAGCCGCCGATGAAGCCGGCGTAGCTGGTCGCCCACGGCGTCGAGTAGATCCCGGCCTTCAGGCCCAGCGAATGGATGTGGTCGCAGAGCGCCTTCATGTCGCCGAACCGCTCGTTGGGCTGGATCGCGTTGTGGCGTCCGCCGCGCGCACCCTGCCAGCCGTCGTCGATGTTGACGTACTGCCAGCCGTGCTCGATCAGCCCCAGCCGCACCATCGCCTCCGCCGCGTCACGCAGGTTGGCGTCGGTCACGCGCGCCCCCCAGCCTCCCCACGTGTTGCAACCGAGCAGCGGCGTCAGGCAGATCTCGTCGCCGACCACCAGCCTCAACTCGCGCTCCGCGCGGCCGAGCGCGTTCTCCGCCCGCAGCGTGATGCGATGGGTCCCGCGCTCCGCGACGGCGCCGGCGATGCGGCCGGTCTTCCCGTCGAACCGCGCGCCGGGCGGAAGCCCCTCCGCCGTGAACGTCATCGGCCGCCGGCCCGTCGCGGCGATCGTGTAGAGGATCGGGCTCCCCGGCCGCACCCCGAAGACCCGCGCCCCGTTGATCCGCGGAGTCTCCTGGGGCTTCGGAGTCAGGATCTCCCCGGGGACAGGCACGCCCGCCGGCCCGCCGGGCGCAAGCCCGGGGACACCGACGATCACGGACAGCACGGACGCCAGCCACAACCCGCTTTTCATGACCGAACCTCCCACTTCAAACCTTCCAACCCTTGGAACTCCGCGCGTCGCCGGCTTCCAACCCTTGGACACTTCCGACCGCGATCGATCCCGTCAACCGCGCAGTGTGGGCGGGTGTCCGCCCCGCGCCGGGCCAGGGGCCGGGCGGGGTGTCGGGCATCTCCTTCGGATGCGTTTCGCTGCGGACGAGGCGGAAGCCGCGGGCGAGGTAGTTCTTGAGCGCGCCGGGGTGATCGAACGAGCAGGTGTGCAGCCACACGCGGGGCGGATTGCGGGCCCAGGCGCGGCGGACGGCGTCGGTCAGCAGCGCGCCGCCGAGGCCCTGTCCTGCGAACTGCGGCAGCACGCCGAAGAAGGCCAGCTCGGTGTCGGCGCCGGGCGGACCGTCGAGCTCGAAGAAGGCGGCGGGCGTGCCGGACACGTACGCGATCCATGTCTCGTGACCGGGGCGCATCACCCACTCCAACCAGTCCGCGTAGGTCTGCCCGAGCCGGTCGACCCAGAGCCAGTCGCCGCCGACCGCCGTGTAGAAGAACCGGCTCAGCTCCGGGCAGGGAATCTCCGCGCGGCGCAGGTCGTAGGCAACGCGCGCCGGGCGCGCGGGGCGCAGGTCGCCGGGGCCCCGCATCTCCAGGTAGTGAATCGTCTCCTCGCGCCGCATGCGCGCCTCAGGGCATCTCGGTCTTGTGGCGCAGGGCTTCCTCGTGGATCAGGGTGTAGAGCTCCTCCATGAACTCGCGGTCGAGGCCCTTCTCCACGCCCTCGCGGGTGCGGCTCTCGAGCGTCGCGCGCCACCGGTCGGGCTGGAACGCGGCGACGTTGTTGCTCTTCTGAACCTGCGCGATCCGCTTCGCGACGGACATCCGCGAGGCCAGGAGCCCGATGAGCGCATGGTCGACCTCGTCCATCTCGAGGCGCAGGGCGCTGATGCGGGCGCGGTACTCGTCGCTCGAGCTGGATGGGTTGCGCCGCACGAGCCGGCCCAGCAGCGCGCCAAGGTCCGCCGGGGACAGCTGCTGCTGCGCGTCGCTGAGCGCCGCGGCGGGGTTGCAGTGCGCCTCGATCATGAGCCCGTCGAACAGCAGGTCGAGCGCGTTCTGCGCGACCGCCTCGATGAGACCGACCGTCCCACTGATATGGCTCGGGTCGCACAGCAACGGCAGGCCCGGCGCGAGTCGCCGCAGTTCGAGGGGGATGCGCCAGATCGGGTCGTTCCGGTAGGCGCTGCGCGCGTGGATGGAGAACCCGCGGTGGATGGCGGCCAGGCGGCGGACGCCCGCCGCGGCGAGACGCTCGATCGCGCCGAGCCACAACTGCACGTCCGGGTTGATCGGGTTCTTCACGAGGACGGGCACGTCCGTTCCGCGCAGCGTCTCGGCCAGCTCGGACATCTGGATCGGGTTCGTGCTCGTGCGCGCGCCGATCCACAGCATGTCGATCCCCGCCTTCAGCGCCGCCTCGATGTGCGCGGTCGTCGCGACCTCGACCGCGACCGGGCGGCCGATGGCCGTGCCGGCCTCCTTGACCCAGGCCAGCGCCTCGGCCCCCGCACCCTCGAAGGTCCCCGGACGCGTGCGCGGCTTCCAGACTCCGGCGCGCAACACATGGACCTTCAGGGGCGCCAGGCCGCGCGCCGTCTCCAGGACCTGCTCGCGCGACTCGGCGCTGCAGGGGCCCGCGATGACCATCAGCTCCCCCGGGGCGATCCCCCAAGCCGTCAGCGGCGGTGTGGAAAGCGTCGTCATAGGGCCTCGGCGGTCAGCGTTTGAAGATCACGGCGTTCACGACGATCCGGGCGTAGGCCGGATTCTCGAAGTCCAGCGCGCTGTGGCCGGGCATGAGGTAGACGATCAGCCCCCCGCCCGCCGGCCGGAGCCACCCCGCGGTGTCCTGCATCCAGGTCCTCCCCGACTTCGGGTCGGCGTAATGGAGGCCGAGCAGGGGCGTGCGCTCCGCCGTCCGCGCGTGGTTGAGGTACACCTCGGACTCCGGAAGCACGAATCCCGGACGCGGCTCGGCGGAACCGGCCGCCGATGCGGCCCAGGCGATGTTGGTCGGGTAGACAACCTTGTTCGTGGTGATGAAGTGACCCGGCGCAAGGTTCACGACATCGAGCGTCGCCGGTTCGATCCACTTGTAGCCGCCCTGGCCGACATCTCCCGCCGGCAGGTCCACGCCGAGAAACGGGAACCAATCCTTGTTCTTCCGCTTGCCGGAGCTGATCGAATGGTGCAGCACGACCAGCCGGCCGCCGCCGGTGGTGTAGTCGATGAAGGCCCGCTCGGCCGCCGCGTCGAGATTGCGATGGATGTACACGATCACGGCGGCGTATCCGGAGAGGCCGGGCGGCATCCTGTCCTGCGTCACCACCGTCGCGGCGACGCCCTCCTGCGCCCTCAGCCGGCCGGCGAGCACCTCCATCGCGGGCCGTTCATCCGCCACGATCAGCACGTCCGCCGCGGACGCCGGGGCGCATGCGAGCAACGCGACGGTGAATGCGAGCCAGCCCTGTTTCATTTCGCGGGATCTCCATACGTGCGCATGAACCGGCGGATCGCCTCGCGCGAGGGGTCGTCCGGCAACTTGACGTTGCCGCAGATCGTCCCGTGCGTGCGGTCGGGCACGACGAGCAGTTCGACGCGCCGGTTTCCGGCGACCTTCTGCAGCGCGACGAAGTACTGGTTCTCCTCGAGCCGCGCCGGCCAGTCCCGATCGCCCATGATGACGAGCATCGGCGGACCGTCCGGCCGCGTGAAGTGGATGGGGGCGGCCGCATCGGCGACGATGGCGTTCGTCCCGAGGCCCCGCTCCGCCCGCACCGTGAAATGCGTCACCATCTGGCCGCTCACCGGCACGAACCCGGCCAGCCGCGATGGGTCGAGCCCGTGGCGACGCAGGTAGGACGTGTCCATCGCGATCATCGACGTGAGGTATCCCCCGGCCGAGGCCCCGCTGACGAACACCCGGTTGGACGCGCCGCCGTGCCCGCCGATGTTCGCGCACACCCAGGCGACGGCGGCCGCGGCGTCCTCGACGTAGGCCGGGAACTTCACCTTCGGGCTCAACCGGTAGTTCGCGGCGGCCACCGCGACGCCCTCCTCCGCGAAGGACCGTCCGATCGACCTGGCCCCGTCCTTGTTGCCGCCGACCAGACCCCCGCCGTGAAACCACACCATCGTCGGGAATCCCGTGCCCGCCGGCAGGTACAGGTCGAGCCGGCACCGCTCCCGTTCATAGTCATCCGCGGCCGCCTCCGCCCGATACGGCAGGTTCGTGAGGATGGTCACGTCGCCGCGCGCGGTCGCGGCCACGGCCAGCCCGGCCGCCAGCGCGAGGCCCATGCACCTCCCGATCGTCGTCATGCTTCGGTTCTCCATCCGCTTTGTGGCACAACCGGCGGCGTGCTGTCACGACGGAAGCGCCCCCCCAATCCTCGGCTCAGCCCCGCGGATCAGGAATGAGGGTCGCTCCGAGGGTCTGTTGCACGGCGCCGGTGGAACGGCGCCCTCCCGGGCCATCCTCTCGCATGCCTGTTGAATGAGCCGATGTTCGTTGGTCAAACGTCCTGCGGTCCGGACCGGAATAGGATCCCCGCCCGCGCGGCAAGGACCGCGAGGACCGCGCAGATCAGCAGGACCATCGGTCCCTCGGACATCTGCCACCAGGGCGGAAGGCCGGCCCGGTGGTCGAGCACGAAGAGGCCGGGCGCCGCGGCGAACCCGAGGATGAGGATCAGGCGCAGAAGGCGTGCGTGGCGGACGGGGTCCGACGCGATCAGCCACATCAGGCCGCCGAGCGCCGCATAAAGGAAGGACGTGGACCGGGCGAGGTACTCGACCACCGGCCCCTCCGGCAACGGTCCGAGACCGATCGCCTCGTGGGCGACCGCGATCCACGGCAACGGCATCAGCGCCGCCACGATCGCCGCACCGGACACCGTGCCGATCCACCGCAGCGCATACACGAGAGCCCGCCTCGCGCGGACGGTCGCCGCATCCGTCGCCTCCACCTGCATGCCGCCTCCGGGCCCGGCCGGCAGGGCGCCCCGGGCCGCCCCCTTTGTAGTCGCCCCGCACCCGGGAATCCAGCGCGACGGACCGTCGTGCGGGAGTTGCACGAAGCGACGGCGGGATGTATCCACGGCGCAGAGGTGGCCATGAAGCGACGGATGCGTGGATGGATGGATGACGGGATGAATGGATGGGTGGATGGGTGGATGGACGGAAGGAAAGCGGACGCGCGAAGATGCGCGACGCAGAGTTCCGCGGCCGGCGTCCATCCAATCATCCCACCCCCCGTCCATCCTCCTCCCCCCATGCCATCATCCTTCCATCCGTTCGTTCTTGCCTTCGTTCTCGCCTTACCCATGGTCGCCCGCGCCGCCCCCCCGCCGACCGTGCATGCCGTCGTCGACCTCGCCCACGATTTCTCGTTCTACGCCGACGGCCGCTTCGCACGGCAGTACCTCGCGGACCAGAAGGCCGTCACAAGCTGGAACGCGCTGCCCCGGTTCGACTTCTCCAACGCCAACCTGGTGGTGCTGCTCGATTGCGCGGAGCCGCTCGTCTACACGCCGGAGGATCGCGCCACCCTCCGCGCGTTCCTCGGGGCCGGCGGCGGCGTGGCGGTCTTCGTCGGCGCAGATCGCGGCCCGCAGCACGACCTCGCCGCATCGTTTGGCGCGCGGTTCGTCGCGGACGCGAAGAAGCCGCTCCGGCTCGCACCGGAGTCCGGCGCGGGCGCGATCGAAGGCGGCTCGCGGCTGCGGCTTGAACTGGAGAAGCCGGATGCGTGGACCGTGCACGTCGCGGACGCCGACGGCCGGCCGGTCGTCGCCTCGCGCACCGAGGGAAAGGGCCGCCTGCTCGTCGCGCCGCGCTCGCTGGCGGGCAGCCGGCCGGATGCGTCCGACCCGATCAACGCGGCCTGGCTCGCCCCGCTGCTCGTCCGGACCGCCGCCGGACGCGCCGTCGACCCGTCGAAGCCATTCAAGGGCCGCGGTCTGGTCCCGGGCGACACGGTCGAGACCCACGAGGGCCTGACGCTGCACTACAGCGATTACCTGAAGCCCTGCGCGCGGGCCATGTTCGACATCGCGCAGCGATGCCGGCCGGTCATCGGGAAGCGCATGGGCGTGCCGCTGTCCGACGGCATGGCCTCGGAGGTCGGACTGCTCGCGACCGGCGGCGGCGGGTTCTCGTCGGGCCGCGTCATCGGGCTGGCCGTCTGGTGGGGCGGTTTTCCGGAGCGGGAGGACGGCATGATCGAGTTCATCACCCACGAGTCGGTCCATTCGTGGGTCCTGCCCTACGCCGAGATCTGGAACGAGCCGATCGCCACCTACGTCGGCAACCTCGTGATGATCGACATGGGCCACGCCGAGGAGGCCGGGCGCCGCATCCAGGCGACCATCGCGCGCGCCGCGCGACACGATCCGGAAATGAAACTCTACGACCTCGACGGCCGCGGACCGGCCGGCGCGCCGGACCTGGGCGACGGCGCCCGCAACGACGTCCACTGGGGCAAGTCGTTCTGGATCTTCGAGCAGCTCCGCGCCAGGGACCCCGACTGGCTTGCGCGCTACTTCCAGGTGAAACGGCGGCTCGCAAGACCCGGCGAGCTCCGCCGCTACGGGCCCGACGAGACCGTCACGGTCCTTTCCGCCGCCCTCGGCCGCGACCTCTTCCCCTGGTTCCGCGACCACGGCCTCGACGTCGCCCCCGGACGTTCGCAGATCCCCCCGCCCTGACGGGGAAGTAAGAAACTCCAAACTCCAAGGAAGTGGAAAGTAAGACGGGGGAGAAGAGGCGAAGTCTGAATAGACCGCGGGAGAGGTGTCGGTCCGTCGAAGGCGGGCGCCATTCGGGACGCCCCCTGATCCGCACCCGAAGTCCCTCCGATTTCGTTCCGAGCTCCCTTGAGACTTCCGACTTCCTTGGAGTTTGGAGTTTCGCTACTTCCGGGGCAATGCCTGCGGATTCCTGTGCAATGGATGTCAACGGCCTCGCCCCGGCTCAGGGTCCCAGGGTGACCGTCTCCCCCTCGAGCATGTCGAGAACCAGCCACGCGCCGTCCGCCGTGCGGCCGGCATGGATGCCGGCGAGGGCCCCGTCGGCGCGGAGGGACGGGACGAAGGCGGCGGGGCGCAGGCGGACCGTCGCATCGGCGGTGGACATCACACGCAGGCGCGCGCCGTCCCACCGCAGCATCACGTTCGCCGGGCAGGACGCCTCGAAGCGGAGGTCGGCCGACTCGTACCGCACGTTGCCGACAAACCGGGCGCCGGGGGCGCGGAACTCGTAGACCGCGCCGATCGACGTCGGACCGGGCGAGACCGCCAGTTCGCCGCCGGGGCCCGCCGCGTCGACATGTTCGCGCAGGAACCGCAGCGCCGGGACGATCGGCTTCGCGCGGCCGCCGGGCGTGCCGTCGTAGCTGTAGAGGCCGAAGCGCTCCTCGTAGATCCGTGTCTCGAGCCCCCGGTTCCAGTCGCCGTAGCGCCGCATCACCGCAAGCGGCCAGTCGACCAGCATCCATTTCTTGCAGCCCTCGTAGCCGTGCGCGAGCGCGTAGAGGTAATGCGCCATCTCGCCCACCGCGGACGTGTGCGGGTCGAGATGTCCGTCCTTCATCCGCACGCCGTTGGAGTAGCCGAACTCGCCGAGGCTCACCGGGCGGTCCGGCCATCGCGCCGCGAGCCGGTCGAGGGTCGTCAGGTTCTCCATCACCGCCTCGTACGACAGCGGCCGCGCATAGATGTGCTGCGAGACGAAGTCGAGCTGCGCGTTCGAGGGCAGCACGGCCAGCGCCGTGTTGTGGCCGACGGTGATGAGGTGGTTCGTGTCGACCGCGCGGATCGCGGCGACCTGGCAGCGCAGCCATCGGTCGAGACTGGCGTCCACCGTCCTCACCAGCTCCTCCCACCCCGCCGTGGGCGCCGCGGCGCCCAGCCCGGCCAGCGTCGACGAGCCGAGGTTGTTCTGCTTCGTGTACTGCCCCCAGAAGTGCCAGGCGACCGTCACGCGCGCCGCCTCGTCGCCCTTCACCGTGCCGGGCAGGTGCAGCCAGTAGGGCCGCTCCTCGAGCCAGCGCGCGAGCGTCGCATCGTCGAGTCCGCCCCGGTAGACCTCGCGCAGGTCGCGTGACTGCACCGGCACCGGGCCGCCCTCGTAGCGGATTCCGCCGAGCGTGGTCACGTAGGGCTCGTTGCGCAGGTCATAGCCGAGGACCATCGGCTCGTCCGCGAAGGCCGCCGCGATCGCGCGGTGCGAGGCGGTCATCTCGGTCTCCGTCGCGTAGCCGGTGCCCGGCAGATCGAGCAGCAGGTACACTCCGTGGCGGCGCGCGCACTCGCGGATCGCATCCACCGCCCGCCGGTCGCCGCGGCGGAGGGCCTCGTCGAACGACGGCTGCAGCCAGTAGCGCATGACGTTCAGCCCCGCGTCGCGCGCCTTGCGGAAGTCGTCCTCGACGAGCCGCGGATCGTAGAACGCGTCGAGCCACATCCGCCCGCCGCAGCGCTCGAACGTGCCGATGTAGTTGCAGCCGATCATGAAGAACCGCCGCCCGTCGGGATGCACGAGATGCCGCCCGTCGGGGCTTCGCCGGATGAAGCCGGCGTGCGGCGGGGGCGTTGTCAGCGCCGGGTGGACCGGCGCCTCGCGCGCCGCCGCGCGGGCCTCGCGGACGGGATCGCCGGACCGCATCGCCTTCAGCGCCGCGACGAGCACCGGCGCGAAGGCCGGGTCGCGCGCGAGCGCGCCGCCCTCGAGCCCGGAGAAGAACCAGCACGAGTCGCGCCAGGCGCCGCGGTGGTGGACGAGCATTCCCGCCGCCGCGCCGCGCGCGCGCCCGTGCCGGTCGCGCGCGTCGAGCAGGC
>CAYODK010000036.1:0-35434 GCA_964402695.1 uncultured Verrucomicrobiota bacterium | reverse complement strand
ACCGGTCGACGCGCAAGCCGGGGCGGCTCCATGAACCGGCGCGACTTCCTTGCGGCGGCCGCCACGCCGCTGGCTGCGTCCGCTGTGGGAGACGTCTCCGGCTCACCCGCCCCGTCCGCGCCACCGGCGCCATTCCGCCTCGCGGTCTCGACCTATTCCTTCTGGCACTTCCGCGGGCCGCGGGTCGAGGTGGGCGATGTCATCGACCGCGCCGCCGCGCTCGGTGTGTCCGGCGTGGACTTCCTTCACCGCCAGATGGCCCTGCCGGAACGCGAGCCGCTGACGGCGGAGCACCGGGCCTACCTGCGCGATCTGCGCCGGCGATGCTTCACCGCCGGCGTCGCGCCCGTGTGCCTCTCGATCCACCAGGACTTCGTCGACGCGGACGCGGCAGTCCGCACCCGCGAGGTCGAGCACACGCTCAAGTGCATCGAGATCGCCCGCGAACTCGGCGCGCCCTGTATCCGGCTCAATTCCGGACGCTGGAACACGATCAAGGACTTCACCGAGCTGATGAAGGCCCGCGGCGAGGAGCCGCTGCCAACGGGGCAGACCGAGGCCGACGGCTTCCGCTGGTGCATCGAGTGCATCGAGCGATGCCTGCCGGCCGCCGAGGCCGCGGGGGTCGTGCTCGCCCTCGAGAACCACTGGGGACTGACCCGCACGCCCGCGGGGCTGCTCCGCATCCTCGACGCCGTCCGCAGCCCGTGGCTGGGCGCCATGCTCGACACCGGCAACTTCCTCGAGGACCCCTACGACAAGCTCGCGCTCGTCGCGCCGCGCGCGGTCATGGTGCAGGCCAAGACCTACGAAGGCGGCGGCGAGTGGTACACGCTCGACCTGGACTATCCCCGCATCGCCTCGATCCTCCGCGCCGCGGGCTACCGGGGATGGATCTCGCTCGAGATGGAGGGGCGGGAACCGCCCGACACCGCCGTGCCGAAGGCCCTTGCGACGCTCCGCGCCGCGTTCGCCTGACCCGGGTCGGCGGCCGCCCAGGGTGCCACCCAAGCTGTCTTGCTGGATCCCTCTGAAATGGAATCCGGAGGGCCGCGCCTCGCCTGCCACGCGACGCGAAGCGGCGCGTGGTCGCGGCCGCATCCATGCGCCCTTCCCCGCCGTTCGCCGCGCCGCCCTGGCGAAGCCGTGGATGTTGGGCTACCTGCGCTGCCAGTCCATCCGTGAATCCTGTTCCCCGTCCCCGTGTTGCCGGTGAATTCGCACGGAGACGCAGAGAGCGTGGAGGGGGAAGCACGAAGGGCCAGAGCGGAAGTGCGGCAAGCGGAGCGGACAACGAGGAAGGGCGCCACGGTCTTCATTCGACTCGCCCCGTCCGCAGGATCCGTGCTATCCGTGGCTGCTCGCATGGACGCCGTGTCAGCGCCGTAGAAGAAGAGGATTCCGGAGGACCGACATGAACCGAACGCTTGCGCCGTTTGCCGCTTTGCTGCTCGCCGGTCCGGCCGTCCGCGGCGCCGACGATGCGGCGTGGGTGCGGCTGAAGGACCCCCTGGACACGGGCGTCGTGAAGGCCGGCGAGACGATCTTCGCGAACCGGCCGTACGGGTTCGAGTCGTACCCGGAAGAACTCGGGGGGCTGGCCTTCGTGCGCGGTGACATCGAGGCGACGTTCCGCGTGGAGGTGCTGCGCGACGGCGTCCTGCGCGCGCTGACCGCCGCGCCGGAGACGAAGGCGGCGCACGGGCAGGCGGAGGCACTGCGGAAGCTGGGCTTCGAGGAGGTCGCGGACGCCGGGCGGCACCAGTTGTTCGGGACGTCGCCAGCCGACCGTGTCGCCCTCTACCGCAAGACGGTGAAGGCGGGGGAACGGCTGGAGTTCCACCGCTGGACCGTCGTCGCGGCGGGAAAGGTCGAGGAATCGCCGTTCAAGAAACTGGCGGCGGAGTACGCGCATCAGGAGGCGGTGGGCCGGCATGTGCGCGAGAACCTCCTGGCGCTGCAGCCGGACTACGTGGTCTTCGTGCCGAAGCAGAAGCGGGAGATCGTCGGCGACCGCTACAACGACCACTTCCAGGTCTTCGACAAGCCCGACGGCACGCTCTTCGCCGCGTGGACGCAGGCGTCGAAGGAGGGGGACGTCGACCAGCACGTCTGCTTCGCGCGGAGCCGCGACAAGGGCCGCACCTGGACCGAGCCTACGATCCTCGCAGGCTCGCCGAACTTCGTGAATCCGCAGCCGATCGCGAGCTGGCAGCAGCCGATGGTGTCGAAGTCCGGCCGCATCTACATGCTCTGGAACCAGCGCGTGTCCAACGACCCGCTCCACCACGGCATCATGGTCGGCAAGTACTCGGACGACGACGGCGACACGTGGTCCCAGCCGCGCGTCGTGCCGTTCCCGCGGGTGAACCGCGACCCGCCCGACAGGCCTCCGAGCTGGTGCATCTGGCAGCGGCCGCTGCGGCTGGGGAGGGACGGGAAGTACATCGTCGGCCTCACGCGCCATGGCGTCGTCACCGGCGAGACCGCGACCGCCGCGGCGGCGGAGTCGGAGAAGGAGAACAAGGACAACCGGCTCCAGTCGAAGCTGGCCGGCTCGACCGTCGAGTTCATCCAGTACGACAACATCGACGACGATCCGAGAATCGAGGACATCCGCGTCGTGCTGCTCGCCGCCAACGAGAAGGAGATGGCGGTGATCGATCCGAAGTGGGGCCTGTGCTGCCAGGAGGCAAGCATCGTCAACCTGCCCGACGGCCGCCTCTTCGCACTGATGCGCACCAGCGCCGGCTCGCCCTACTGGACGCAGAGCCGCGACAAGGGGCTCAACTGGGATCCGCCGAAGGTCCTGAAGGACGCGGAGGGCACGCCGTACCTCCACCCCTGCGCGCCGTGCCCGATCTACGACCGCAAGGGCCCCGAGGCCTGCAGCGGCGAGTACTTCGCGTTCGTGTCGAACGAGGAGCGCAGCGAGAAGAACTCCTACGCGCCGCGCGGGCCGCTCTTCCTGATCGCCGGGAAGTTCGATCCGCAGGGCGAGCAGCCGATCCGATTCGCCGCACCCAAGCCGTTTCCGTCACGGCCTTCCGGCAACGCCTTCTACACGAGCCTCACGGTGGTCGAAGGCCGGACCGTCCTCTGGATCCCCGACTGGAAGCACTTCCTGATCGGCAAGATCATCGGCGACGAGTGGTTCGAGTAGCGCCCAGCGGGCGGCGGGGACGGTGACCGCGGCCATCCCCCTGCGGAGCGTCGTGGGGCAGACACTCTTGTCTGTCCGGCTTCGGGCCGCCGGCCTTGCGGGATCCCGCGACCGTCCGGTCCCGACAACAACGTGTACAACAAGGCGTACGACAAGAGGCCTCCGACTTCCCTCGCCCCCCGACCCCCGTCCCTTTCCGGAGACGAGGGCCAGGACGAAGGCATGGACGAAGGAGGTTCGTCGACACTCGTCACCGGCCACTCGACACGGTCACCGCCCGCGTCGTCTACCTTTCGTTTGGCGTTTGGGATGATTTGACACGCTCTCTTTGCTGGAAGAGACTGCCACCATGAATGCGACTACGATAAGAGCCGAACTGCGGGACATCGCCGACCGCATTCCTGATTCGGCCTCGTACAGCGATGTCATGTACCAGCTTTACGTCCGCATGAAGGTGAGCAAGGGAAGACTTGCTGCCAATGAAGGGCGAGTCATCCCTCATGACGAGGTCAAGAGGAAGTTTGCGAAATGACCCGCGTTGTCTGGACAGAGCCGGCGGTCTCTGATCTGGACAGCATCCATGCCAACATCGCCCGCGATGTTGAGGCGTATGCCGATGCCGTCATCGCGGAGATCTTCGAGTCTGTGGATCGGCTCGCGCATTTTCCCCAATCTGGACGAGTGGTTCCTGAAATGGGGGACGACGACACCCGGGAGATCATCGTCGGGAACTATAGGGTGATCTACGATGTCGGAAGGGATATCGTGCGTATTCTCGCAGTCCTTCACTGTGCCCGGCTCTTCCCGCATTCGTGATGCGATGCGGGCAACCGGCAGGGCTGTGGGTTCGGACGCATGAATCTCGACACAGTTACCGACCGCCGCCTTCTGCGATCATGAGGCGGTGTCGGGTTCAGGCGGGGGATGGTAGTCTGAATCCGAGTTCCGCGAAGTGGGCGTCGTTCGCGATCACCTCGCGGCAGCCGCGCGCGAGCATGGCCTCGAACGAGACGCAGTCGGTGATGGATATCGCTCTCTGTCCCCTCAGCTCTGTTCTACGACGACCTGCCATTCGGTCCCGGCACATCCCGTCCGTCTCCTCATTTCCCGCGTCTTGGCGCTGGCCGTGCAGCGGAGAATCTGCAATGTTCCGTGCATGCGCTAGAGGGCCGGCGTGTCCGCGCCGGGCGCCGGCGCATGGCGAAGGGAGAACGGCTATGGACGGAGAACAGGCCGCACGTGTGGCGCTCGTACGCCGGGTGGGAACCGCCTTGGTGGCTCTCGCGGCGCTGGCCGGCGCGGGAGTGACCCGCGCCGAATCGACCCATGACCGCGAGATGAGGCAGCTCCAAGACCAGCGCGACAAGGCGCTGGCCGCCGCGGCGGAGCCGATCAACCGCCAGTACCTCGCTTCCATGGAGGCGTTGCTCAAGCGCGCCACCCAATCCAGCGATCTCGATGCCGCGATGCGGATCCGCGCGGAAATCCAGCGCGTGAAGGGGTCGGCGGCCGTGCCGGAGTCCGCAAACTCCGTGCTCGCCGAACTGCAGGACGGCGTTTGGACCCTCGGACCCTTTCAAGACCGCCTGGTGTTCAAAGCCAACGGGGACCTTATCTCGAACGGTTCCCCGCGGGGCACTTGGGCCATCAAAGGCGACAAGCTTCAATGCACCATCTTCGTGGCCAAGAAGCCCTGGGTGTTCGACCTGCCGATCGTCGACGGCAAACTCACCGGTACGGATGGCGGCCGGACGAAACTGACACTCACCCGGCCGAAGTAGTGGCGCGCCTCGCGTCCAACCGTAGTGGCGGACCAACTCGAAACTCTTGTCGGGCATGCGCTGGGTGATCGCTGCCAGGAAGTCGCAGGTGGACGTTGAAGCCGGAATGCACCCAGCCGAATGGAGAGCGGGGGTGCGCACGTCGCCGACGGTGCCGCGTGGCGAGGGGCGTCTGAATCCGGTTGCGATTGTGTTGCCTGGCGGCGATAACATGCCGCCATGAGAACCCTACGGACGCTCCTGGCCTTCCTTGCGGCTTCGATTGCGGCGGACGGTGACGCGCAGGTGACGGCGAGCGACCCCGGCGCACCGTGGATCCGAGCCAACCCCGGTGCGGGATTCCAGGACCACGAACGGCCGGGGGCGATGATCATCGGCATGGACCGCACGCCGAAGGGGCGGATCTGGGGCTGTTGGACGGGCACGGGGGACAAGAAGGACGGCTACTTCCTCCTCGCGACGAGCGAAGACGGTGGCGGCACCTGGTCGAAGCCGCGCCTCGCCGTCGGCGCGCGCGTGGACGCCGGCCAGCGGTTGTACGGGGCGCTGGTCGGGAACCTCTGGACCGATCCGCTCGGCCGCCTGTGGCTCTTCTTCGACCAACAGATCGGCGATCCGCAGGACCGCATCACGAACTGGATGATGCGCTGCGACGATCCCGACGCCGCGGAACCGGTGTGGTCGAAGCCGGTGCAGTTCGCGGAGGGCTGCACACTCTGCAAGCCGACGGTGCTCAAGAACGGCGACTGGCTGCTGCCGGTGTCCGACTGGCACAGGAAGACCGCCCGCGTGTTCGCGTCCACCGACCAGGGCCGCACGTGGACCGAGCGCGGGAGCACGGTGTTTCCCGGCTGGAATTTCGACGAGCACATGATGGTGGAACTGCGCGACGGCCGCCTGTGGATGCTCGCGCGCACGGAGACCCAGCCGTACGAGTCCTTCTCCGCCGACCGCGGCGCGACGTGGAGCGAACCCCGCCAGGCTGCGACGGTGCAGAACGTCAACGCCCGCTTCTTCCTGCGCCGGCTCGCGTCGGGCCGCATCCTGCTCGTGAAGAACGGTCCGCCGACCGAGCGCCTGCAGCGGCGCACGCACATGTCCGCGTGGCTCTCCGAGGACGAGGGGCAGACCTGGAAGGGCGGGCTGCTTCTCGACGAGCGCGCGTCGGTGTCGTACCCCGACGGCTTCGAGGCGCCCGATGGCCTCATCCACATCCTCTACGACTGGAACCGCCACACCGACGCGGAGATCCTGATGGCGAAGTTCCGCGAGGAGGACGTGCTGGCGGGCAGGATCGTCTCGAAGGACGCCAAGCTGCTCATGCCCGTGAACAAGGCCACCGGCCCAAAGCCCGAGAAGCTCTACAATGGCATCGAGCTGCCGCTGCCCTGGCCGCCGCCGTACCGCGATCCCAAGTCCGCCGAGCCGATGCCGGTGCCCTATCTCGCGCGGCCGCCGAAGACCATTCCGATCGACGTCGGCCGGCAGCTCTTCGTGGACGACTTCCTCGTCGAGAAGACGACGCTCCGCCGCACCTTCCACCCGGCCGTCAAGTTCGAGGGCAACCCGGTCCTCCGGGCGGAGACGGAGCGCGAGCTCGGCGCCTCCACGCAGGGCGAAGCGGGCGAGAAGGCGACGCTCTTCACCGGCCAGGGCGGCATCTTCTGGGATCCGGCGGCGCGCCACTTCAAGCTCTACCACGTGGCCGGCTGGCGCGGGCCGCTGTCGCTGGCGACCAGCACCGACCTGGTGCACTGGGTCCGGCAGGGGCCGCTGCTGCCCGAGGGGCTGCGATGGACCGGGCCGAAGCTCGCCTCCGGCGGCTCCGACAACTGCGTCTGGCTCGACCTGAACGCCACGAACCCCGCCGAGCGCGTCAAGTACCTCACCTGCTGGATGCACGTTCCGAAGGAGCAGCGTCCACCGGGCTTCAACCACTCGCTGCAGACGTCCGACGGCGCGACGTGGTCCGACGCCGTGCCGACGACGATCGCGGCGGACGACTATTGCTCGTTCTTCTTCAATCCGTTCCGGGGGAAATGGTGCTTCAGCATCAAGAAGGGCACGTCGCGCGGGCGGAGCCGCTACTATGCCGAGAGCGACGGATTCATGCAGGGCGCGGACTGGTCGAAGGCCGTCTACTGGACGAACGCCGACCGGCTCGACGCGCCCGAGCCCGAGGGGCGCTATCCCGGCGCCGGCGACGCGCCGCAGCTCTACAGCCTCAACGCCGTCGCCTACGAGAGTCTGATGGTCGGCATGCACTACATCCACCGCGGCCCGGACAACCGCGAGTGCGCGAAGGGGAAGTTCCCGAAGCTGATCGATCTCGAGCTCGGCTTCAGCCGCGACGGCTTCCACTGGGACCGCCCCGACCGGCGCGGGTTCATCACCGGCGCGCGAGCCGAGGGGGCGTGGGACCGAGCCTATCTGCACGGCGCGGCGGGGGTGTTCGTCGTGCTCGACGACAAGCTCGTGTTCCCCTACACGGCGACCTCCGGTCAGGCGCCCGACGGCCACCGCGGCATGTACACCGGCGGCAGCATCGGCCTTGCGACGCTGCGGCGCGACGGCTTCGCCTCGATGGATGCCGGCGCGAAGCCCGCCACCCTGACGACGCGTCCCCTCAAGTTCGGCGGCGAACATCTCTTCGTGAACCTCGATGCGCCGCGCGGCGAGCTGCGCGTGGAGGTGTTGACCCTCGAGGACAAGCCCTACGGTCCGTTCACGGCGGACGCGTGCGTTCCGCTCCGCGGCGACAGCACCCGCCAGCGCGTGACCTGGCGCGGCGTCGAGAGCCTTGCCCGCGCCCGCAACAAGAACGTGAAGCTGCGTTTCACGCTGACCAACGGATCGCTGTATTCGTTCTGGGTGACCTCCGACCCGGCCGGCGCCAGCCACGGCTACGTCGGCGCCGGCGGCCCGGCCTTCGACGGCGTGTGCGACCGGCCCAAGTGATCTTCAGGAGGAGCAGGGTACAGCCGGGCCAGATCTGTGGCCGCGACCGGTGGTCGCGGCAGGTCGTGGCACAGGGCGCATGGTCGCGACCACCGGTCGCGGCCACAGTCACCGGCAAGGGGGCGGCCCCCGGGCCTCGGATGGGGAGCGTGGATGGACGTCCGGCCGAAGACCGTTTTCATGCCCGCGCGAATCCCGCTGTCGAACCACGGGCCGCGGTGCGATAGGATGCGCGCGATGTCGGGACCGAACAGGGGAGAATGTCCATGATTGCACGCGTCGTCCATCCCGTTGTCGCCGTCCTGCTGGCGGCATTGGCCGCGACCGCCGCGGAACGTCCGCCGAACCTGCTGTTCATCATGGCCGACGATTTCGGCTGGCGCGATCCGGGCTGTTTCGGCAGCACATTCCACCGGACGCCGAATCTCGACAAGCTGGCCGCGCGGGGCGTGAGGTTCACGCAGGCGTATGCGGCCAATCCGCTCTGCTCGCCGACGCGGTCGAGCATCATGACCGGGCTCTGGCCGGCGAGGACGGGCATCACGGCGCCGGCGTGCCACGTGGCGCAGGTGGTCATGGAGAAGAAGCTCTCGCCGGGCAACCCCAACACCCGCGTGCTCGTGGCGAACAGCGTCACGCGGCTCGCGACCGACTACGTCACGCTGCCGGAGATCCTGAACGCCGCCGGCTACCGCACGGGACACTTCGGCAAGTGGCACCTGGGGCCGGAGCCCTACTCGCCGCTGCAGCACGGCTTCGACGTCGATTTCCCGCACTGGCCCGGGCCGGGGCCGGCGGGCAGCTACGTCGCGCCGTGGCGCTTCCCGCCCGCGCTCGGCATCGAGTCGAGGGCCGGCGAGCACATCGAGGACCGGACATCCGAGGCGGTCGTGAAGTTCATCCGCGAGAACAGGGACCGCCCGTTCTACGCGAATTACTGGCAGTTCAGCGTCCACGCGCCCTACGATGCCAAGGATGAGTTGGTGGCGAAGTACCGGAAGCTGGCCGATCCGAACAACCCGCAGCGAAACCCCGTCTACGCGGCGATGGTCGAGAGCCTCGACGACGGCGTCGGCCGCGTGCTCGCCGCGCTGGACGAGTGCGGCATCGCGGACCGGACGATCGTCGTGTTCTTCTCCGACAACGGCGGCGTGAGCTGGTCCGGCAAGGACACCGACAGCGGGATGCACAAGAGCGCGCGGTTCCAGGCGGACATGAAGTCGCCGCCGACCAGCAACCTGCCCCTGCGCAACGGCAAGGCGAGCCTCTACGAGGGCGGCGTCCGCGAGCCGTGCATCGTCGTGTGGCCCGGCGTGACGAAGCCGGGCACGGTCAACGAGACCGTGATCCAGAGCATCGACTGGATGCCGACGCTGCTCGAGATGGCCGGCGTGAAACCGCCGGCCGGCGTGAAGCCCGACGGCCTCAGCATCGTCCCGGCGATCAAGGGTGGCGCCCTCGCGCGCGACGCGATCTTCTGCCACTTCCCGCACGACACGCCCGCCAGCGGCCAGCATCCGGGCGCGAGTGTCCGGCGCGGCGACTGGAAGCTGATCCGCCTCTTCGCGGGGAACGACGACGGCAGCGACCTGCTGGAACTCTACAACCTGAAGGACGACCTCGGCGAGACGAGGAACCTCGCGGCGGAGAAGCCTGAACTCGCGCGCGAGTTGAACGCGCTCATCGACGGTTTCCTGCAGGAGACCGGGGCCGTGATTCCGAAGCTGAACCCCGCGTACAAGGGCGGCGGCGCGAAGGGCGGTGCGGCACAGGCCGACGACCCGCTGCGCGGCTGGACCGCGCGTGGCTGCGAGGGCGCGACGAAAGGCGACGCGCTGGTCGTCACCGGCACGGGGCCGACGCCATTCCTCGGCTTCGGGGCGGGCACGAAGGGCCCTGGCAGCCTCCGCCTGCGCGCCCGCTCGCCGAAGGGCGGCGCGGGCAAGGTCGAGTGGATCCCGCCCGGCGCGAAGCAGGGGGACGCGGGGTCCGTGCCGTTCACGCTCCCGCCCGGCGGCTGGCACGACGTCGCCGTCGACCTTCCCACGGCCGCAACGATCGGGATCCTGCGCGTCTACCTGCCGGCGCAGGAACAGCCGGTCGAGGTCGATTCGATCGAACTGAAGGCCGCGAAACCCCGCCGCTGGGATTTCTGAACCCCGGCGGATTCGGGAGAAGCAGATGAATGGAGTGCGTTGGGTCGCCTGGGTGGGCGTGCTGGGACTGCTGGGCGCGTACCCGGCGTGTGCCCAGGCGCCCGGCGGCCCGTCGGGAGCGGGAGGGGGCGCCTCCATCGCGTTCCGGGGCGGGGGCGAGGTCGGTGTGTTTCGCAAGGGGGAGGTGCTCTTCACGGACCGCGCCTACGTCGTCGCGGAATGCCCGCCCATCCTCGAGGGGCTGCGCTTTCTGCGGAACAGCATCGAGACAGACCCGTTCGACGTGATCAAGCCCGGCGTCCTGTTCCTGCTGACGCCGGAGCCGGATCATCCCCGGGCCTCGACGCAGGGCAAGGCGCTCGAGTCCCGCGGGTTCGCGTGGGTCAAGTCGCCGGAGAAGTTCCAGCTCTTCGGCGCCCAGCCGTTCGACCTGACCCGGATCTACCGGAAGGAGGTCCTCGCGGGCGAACGGTTCCGCCTTGGCAAGTGGACGGTGGTGCTGGGCTTCGAATCGGCCGAGCGGCGCGACCCGGTGGTCCGGCCGTGGGGCGAGAACCGCGGCGAGCGGCTGTACAATGGAATCGTCCTGCCGGAGGAGTGGCCGCCGCAGGAGATCGATCCGAAGGACGACGCGCCGATGCGGGTGCCGTACCTGGAGCATCCGCCGGCGGTGATCCCGATCGACGTGGGCCGGCAGTTGCTCGTCGACGACTTCCTCGTGCAGACCACCACGCTCGCCCGAACGTTCCACATGCCGGTCAAGTACGGGCGCAATCCGGTTCTGAAGCCCGAGACGGCGCTGGAGCGGCCGGGGACGAACAACGCCGTGGCGGCGCCGAAGAGCGGCGGGCTGTGGTGGGATCCGCACGAAAAGGTCTTCAAGCTCTGGTACGAGGCGGGGTGGATCCACACGATCGCCTACGCGACGAGTCGCGACGGGCTGGCGTGGGACCGCCCGGTGCTGGACGTCCGCCCAGGCTCCAACCAGGTCCTCCCGGCCGACCTCAAGCCCGATTCCTGGACCGTCGTGCCGGACTGGGACGCGAAGGATCCGTCGCGCCGCTACGTGATGCGCATGCAGCCGCCGGGGAAGACGCAGCCGGGGCTCTGCATGACCTCCGCCGACGGCATCCACTGGACGAACCGGTTCTGGACCGGCGACGCGGGCGACCGCAGCACGCTGTTCTTCAATCCGTTTCGCGGAACATGGGTCCACAGCATCCGTTCCGGCTTCCGCGGGCGGTCGCGGCATTACTGGGAATGCGGCGAGTTCCCCGGGGACCCCACGTGGCAGGCCGGCGAGCCGGCGGTCTGGGCGGCGGCCGACCGGGACGATCCGCCGGACCCTGCGATCGGCGACAAGGCCCAGCTCTACAACCTCGACGCCGTGGCCTACGAGAGCCTGATGCTCGGGATGTTCGAGATCCACCGCGGGCCGGCCAACGACGTGTGCATGAAGCTGGGGCTGCCGAAGATCACGGAACTCAGCTTCGCCTACAGCCGCGATGGCTTCCACTGGCACCGGCCCGACCGCCGCGCACACATCCCGGCCGAGCGGCGCGACGTGTGGGACCGCGGCTATGTCCAGTCCCTCGGCAACGTCTGCACGATCGTCGGTGACAAGCTGTTCATCTACTACTCGGGCTTCCGCGGCGACACCAACCGGGTGAGCGGCGACTGGATGCAAAACGGCATGTACCACGAGGGGGCGACGGGCGTGGCGTTCCTGCGCCGCGACGGGTTCGCCTCGCTGGACGCGGGCGCGCAGCCCGGGGTCCTGCTCACGCGCCCCGTGACGTTCTCCGGCCGGCGCCTGTTCGTGAATCTCGCCGCGCCGCAGGGCACGCTCCGCGTCGAGGCGCAGGATGCGGACGGGAAGCCCATCGCGCCCTTCACGCTTGCGAATTGCGAGCCCCTCGCGGGCGACGCCACGCTGGCGCCGGTGACGTGGAAGGGCGGTCCGGACCTCTCCGCGCTCGCCGGCCGCCCGGTTCGATTCCTCTTCGAGCTGACGTCGGGATCGCTCTACGCCTTCTGGGTCAGTCGGGATGAGACGGGCCGCAGTGATGGCTATGTCGCCGGCGGCGGGCCGGGGTACACTGGTCCCACGGACACGGTTGGCCGCGCGGTGTTGCGGCCATGAGCGATCGACAGAATCGGGACAAGAGGTGAAGCCATGACGAGCCATGGGATCCGCATTGCCTGTCTCCTTCCAATCCTTGGAAGCCTGGCCTCGCCGGCCGTCCAACCCTTGGAAACCCCCGCTTCCGCGGCCGTCCCCGCGACGCCGCTGGCGGAGAAGGGCGAGGTGCTCTTCTCCGACGACTTCGCGCGCGACGGGCTCGGCGACCAGCTTCCACTTCACGGTCAACGGCCCCGGCGTCCTGTTCGACGACCTCCGCATCTGGAACGCAAAGCCCGGTCCGTGAGAGCTGGCCGATCGCTCAGTGCGACCGTTCGACGCCCGCCACGATGACGGCGGCAACCGCTCCGGCCTCGTTGGTGGTGACGGTGACATGCAGGGTTTCGCTGGACGTTCCCTCCAGCCGGTTCCACAGGTAGTGCCCGAACCCGGTCCGCCAGGAACGACAGGATTCGACGGCGGGCTGGATGCATTCGTAGTCGCCGATCACGCCTCCGGCTGATTCCAGGGGACGGACATCCGCGTACGTGAAGGCGTCATTCGCCCACAGGAAGATGTAGCGGTTGCGGAACGGGATGAGCACGCGGAGTATCGGGTCGCCGGCCCGGCGCGGGGCGAGCACGTCGCGGACCGCGGTCCTGACTTCCTCGGGTGCGCGCTCGCCCTTGACGAAGTTCTCGTGATCCTCCAGTCCCGCCCGTTCGAGGAACTCCATCACGGGTTGGATCCGCGTGGGCGTGCACGTGTCCCGGACGGCGGCGATCAGGCGGTCGGCAGCCGAAGCCTGTTTCGCGTAGCGGAACGCCTCGGCGATCAGGACTATCGAGAGACCGAGCGCCGCGATGCCGGAGACGATGATTACGTAGCGCCGGAGGGCAACGATCTTCCGGGCTTCCAGCAGCCGACCGAGGCGCAACAGGACGTACGCGAGCAGGGAGAGGCTCAGCAGGTGGATCCCGATGCCTCCAAGCCAGTCCAGCGGTGCGATCAGGACGAGGAGGAGATCCTCGATCACGATGCGCTGGTGAAAGAAATCGGCGTCCAGAAAAGCCGGAGAGTAGAGGGCCACGACGATCATCATCGAAAGCTGGAGCGCCGTGCAGAGCGGCAGCCACAGCAGGACGTGCGCGCGGGCGAAGATGGCGTAGAACGCAACGAGCGCCAGAGCAATCAGCAGAACCTCGGCGACGAAGTACAGCCAGACCAGGTCGCTGGAGAAGGAGACCCGAGCGTCGCCGAAACCCTCCGCCGTGCGCTCCGCCGGAGTGGCGGCCGCGAGCGGGCGGGGCACCAGACGCTGGAGCGGTTCGCGGGGCACGCGGTAGCGGCTGACGCAGTTCTCCCAGGATCCGCTGACCAGTTCGAAGTGGCGCCCGCCGACCTCCGCAAGGCTGTAGCTCTCCGGAACCGGGCTGTCGGGTGCCGCCGTTTCGATGACATACCACCGGGTCAGCAGGACGGCATCGGCGGGCGTCAGCCTCTCGACGAGGGTTCCCGCGTGATGGTTGGTGGAACGGTTCTCTTCCGCAACGAGCAAGGCGGCGGCCTCGTGGGGCGTGAGCGTCCGCATCGGCAGCCAGGCGTCCGTCGCGGACCGATCCGCCTTCTGCCGGAACGGCAGGGCAACGCCGACGATGGCCACCGCGAGCACCATGGCGGTCGCCGCGACCCGGACCCATCTGGTTCGCCGCGCCTTCACAGACAGCGTGACGTTAGTCGCGTGTCGACCATGTGACAGTGTTCCTGGGGCCGCATGACAACTCCTCAGGGCTGCTGTAGCCGCGACGGGGCGTCGCGGCCGGCACGCGTCCCGATGCACACTGCCGCGACCCGCGGTTGCGGCTACTACAGCTCGCGGGGCATGCAGAGGCTGCCGGAACTCTTCGCGGTGCGGCCGCAGCCCTGGCAGATGAACTGCGCGTCCTGGACCAACGCCTTGTACTCGGCCCGGTGCGCGTAGTGGAACCCCTCGTACTGCAGGTAGCAGAGGTGTTCGTTGTGGGCGCCATTCGTGCAATCCCGGTTGTGGTCCTTCCTGGTCTCGCCTTGCATCCCGCGCCTCCCGCCCGACGGTTGGTCTCGAACGCCGGGACTGCGCCCAATGTACGTCGCTCCGCGATCCGCCGCAACGCGTGGACTTCGACCCCGGCGTGGACGCCGCGCCGGGCGGATTCACTCCCCGTACCGACAGCGGCTCAGGGTGCCCGCGCAGCGCGCCCCGATGACGGCGGTGATGGAGCCGTGACGGTTGATCGAGGCAGGTTCTGCGCATGGAACCCATTGCCGCGACCATCGGTCGCAGCTACAGTCGCACGCGAAGAGGTGATGCCCGGCCCTCTGAAGTTCTGCGGGGGAAGATTCCGGATGGAATTGCCTTTCGCCTGTCTGGTCAGTTACGGGCATTGACGAGGTTCCTATGAGACGCATGAGGGTGATGCTGGCGGTTCTCGGGTCGATGGGGACATGGGTGGCGTCGGCTGAGATGAAGCCGAACGTCCTGCTGATCTACACCGACGACCACGGGTGGGCGGACCTCGGGGCGCAGGGGGTCAACGGGGAGATCCGGACGCCGAACCTCGACCGGCTCGCGGCGGACGGGGTGCGTTTCACGCGCGGCTACGTCACAGCGCCGCAGTGTACGCCGTCGCGTGCCGGCGTGATCACGGGGATGTACCAGAACCGCTTCGGCGTCGAGCACAACGGGCTCGCGATGCAGCAGGAGGTCGTCACGCTGCCCGAGCGGCTCAAGGCGGCGGGCTACGTCACGGGGATCAGCGGCAAGTGGCACCTCGATGTGGAGAACCTCCCCGGTGGCGGCAAGCGGCACGCCGTGCGGCCGGACCTCGCCCCGTTGCACCAGGGCTTCGACGAGTACTTCACGGGCACGATGCGGGACTACGAGGCCTCGCACGCGCTGGACGGCACGCCGTTCGCCGACGCCCCGCGGAAGGTGACCGAGAAGGGCTGCCGAGTCGTGATCCAGACCGAGGCGGCGCTCTCGTTCCTCAAGCGGCGCGAGGCGGCGCCGGGCCGTCCGTGGTTCCTCTATCTCGCCTACATGGCGCCGCACGTGCCGATGGAATCGGCCGAGCCCTGGTTCTCGCAAACGCCGACGAACCTCCCGCTGCTTCGACGGCAGGCGCTGTCGCTGATCGGCGCGATCGATGACGGCGTCGGCCGCATCCGCGCCAAGCTCGACGCGATGGGCCAGGCGACCAACACGATGATCTTCGTCATCGGCGACAACGGCGCGCCGCTCGGGGGCGCGTGGGACGGCTCCGTCAACCTGCCGCTCAAGGGCCAGAAGGGCATGCTGGCCGAGGGCGGGATCCGCACGCCCTTCGTCGCCGCGTGGCCTGGCCGCCTCCCGGCCGGCAGGGTCTACGACCGCCCGGTGATCAGCCTCGATGTCGCCGCCACCGCGCTCGCCGCCGCCGGCCTGTCGCGCGCGCCGGAGTTGGATGGCGTCGACCTGCTGCCGTACCTCACGGGAGCGAAGGAGAGCGCGCCGCACGAGACGCTCTACTGGCGATGGATGACGCAGGCGGCGATCCAGGAGTATCCGCACAAGCTCATCATCCTCGGCGACCGCGAGCGGCTCCTCTTCGACATCTCGACGCCCGAGGGCGAGAACGTGGAGCGCAACCTGCTTGCGAAGGAGCCGGAGATCGCCGCGCGGCTGGAGAAGAAGCTGCTCGCCTGGACCGCCGGCCTCAAGCCGCCGGGACTGTCGACGAACTTCGACGCGCACCACGAGGGGCTGTTCGCGGAACACGAGATCATCAAGGCGACGGCGGCCGCGGCGGCCGTGCGCCGGGGGGCGGCCGAGCCCGGATCGGTGCAGGGCTGGATCGCCCGCAACGGATCGCTGGCGGTGAAGGACGGCGCGCTGGTCGTCGCGGCCGACGCCAACGCGGCGCCCAACGCCCGCGCGTTCCTTGCCTGTGCGTCCATCGATGTTCCCGGCCCCGTCACCGTGACGATGCGCGTTCGCGCGGAGAAAGGCGGAACGGGAACCCTCTCCTGGCGCACGAAGCAGCAGCCGGACTTCGTGCCCGCGAACAGCGCCGCCTTCGACTGGCCCGCCGGCCCGGAGTGGCGGGAGGTGAAGGTGGACCTGCCCGTCGAAGGACGGCTGATCCACGTGCGGATCACGCCCGCAAGGGACGTCCGCGGCATCGAGATCCGCTCGATCGCCATCCGCGGCGCCCAGGGGAAGCCGCAGGCGTGGACCTTCGAGCAATGACGACTGGTTGACAGACTGGTTGTTTCGCGGGACGATCGGCTCATGAAGACGCTGGATGTCGGTGCATTCGACGCGAAGACGCGGTTCAGCGAACTGTTGCGCCAGGTGGAAGCGGGATGCGTGGTTCGGGTGTTCCGCCGGAACCGGCACATTGCCAACCTCGTCCGGGGTGATGCGGTGCGGACCGGAGAGGCGGCGGTCGCCCTCGACCGTCTGGCTGCCCGCCGCCGTTCGCGCAAGGGGATGAGTGCTGCGGCGATTTGCGAGCTCCGGGACAAGGGACGGGAGCGATGAGCGCCCCCACCTGGGTCCTCGACTGTTCGGCGGCCATGGCGCTGGTGCTGGGCGACGAGCAGGGCGAGGACATCGATTCTCTCGTGAGAGCGCAGATGGAGGCCGGCGCGACCCTTCTTGCGCCCGCCCTCTTCTGGTTCGAGGTGACCAACACGCTGGTCATGGCGGCGCGTCGGGGGAGGTTGACTCGGTCCGAACTGCGCATGGCGGAGTCGGATCTGGCCGCCCTGCCGATCGTCGCCGAACCGCCGCCGGATGCCTTCCTGCGCGAGCGAATCCGCGAGATGGCGGAGGCTCATGAACTCACGGCCTACGACGCGACCTATCTGGAATGCGCCCAGCGCCTCGGGCGCCGGCTCAAAACGCTCGATCGGGACCTCCTGCGTCTTCGCGGTGAGTTCGACTTCATCGCATGATCCCGGCCGGCGCCGGGGACGGAACCCGAACCGGTGATGAGAGGGAATCGGTCGATGACGATGCTTGGGATCAGCCCGTCAGCCATCGTGGCGCTGGGTCTTGCGGCGGCTGCCGCGGCGGCGGAGACGCAATACGTCCTCTTCAACCGCGCGCCGGGGCAGGGGATGCACCAGGCTCGGCCGGAGACGCTCGGCCGGGCGCAGTTCGAGGAGATCCTCGCGCGCTTCCCGAACCGGCCGTCCGCGCCGGTGCAGACCGGGATCGGCTTCGTCTTCTCGCCGCTGCGCACGCCGCCGGAGACCACGGTGCGGGCGCTGGAGGCATTCCTTGCCGCGGCGGAGGCGACCGAGACGCCGGTGGTCGTGCAGATCGACCTCGAGCACTGGTGGGAGGCGCGGCCGGACCTCTGGAACTGGTGGGATCCGGCGAAGCCCGGCTACGATCCCGCCAACCGCGCGAACGTCGAATGGACGGGAGGGTCGCCCGACGACGCCGTGAAGATCGCGTGGCGCAACTGGGGCCGGCAGATCCGCGTCCTCCCGCCGCCGAACCTCGCCAGTCCGCGCTACCTCGCCGCCTGCCGCGACGAGATCCGCCGTCTTGTCCCGGTCGTGATGGCGTGGCACGCGCGGCTGCCGGCGGACCGCAAGCGCCTGCTGGTCGGGATCAAGCTCGGGCACGAGACGTCGATCGGCGTCAACGCCTACCACCATCCCGGCGGCAACGCGCTCCTCGACCGGCCGCCGTCGGAGGATCCCGTGCGGTCGCCGGCCGCCGGAGACGTGACGGCCCGCGGCATGGCGCAGCTCGGCCACGCGGCGCTCGCGACGCTCGGGGTCCGAACGAACGGCGCGCCGACCGAGGCCGAGTTGCGCGACGTCGCCCGCGGCTACCTGGCGGGCCTCTGCGCAGAAGCGGCGGCGGCGGGCGTGCCGCGGCGGCTCCTGTTCGCGCACGGCGCCGGGTGGAAGGACGGCGAACTCATCTACGACGCGCCCGTCAATCCGCACGCCTGCCCGGGCTGGAGCTTCTACAAGCACGCGGCCGACCCGCGGCGGGATGTCGGCGTGCAGCGGAACGTGGCGGCCTCCGATGCGCCGTTCTGGGCGGCCTGCGAATGGCTCTTCCAGGGGCCGCGCACCGAGGAGGCCTGGCGCGGCGCGCTTGCCGCGACGCTGGCCGATCCGCGCTGCCGTTACCTCTGCGTCTTCAACTGGGAGGGCATCCGGCACAGCGAGCCCGTGATGAAGGCGGTCGATGCCTTCCTTCGCGAGCGTGCCGCGGGGGATGCGCCATGATCCTGCGATCCCGGTTCCGGGCCGTCGTGGCGCTGTCGGGCATCCCGCCCGACGGCTGCCGAGGCGAACCTGCAGTGCCATCCCTGCGGGCCGGACGGCAAGGAGCCATGGTCTGTTTCCGACACGCGCGGCGCTTGCATCCCGCCCGACTCGCCGCTGCGGGGCTGACTCTCCTCGCCATCGCCGGGGGCGCGGACGGTCCGGACGGGGTGGTCCCCGCGATGCGGGACGCCGGCTCGACAAGGAAGGAGGGCACAGGGAAGCTCGTCTATGACGTGGGCATCCGCCCGTTCACACAACGGCGCGTGGCCGCGGGGGCCGCTGCGGAGTGCGGTGCGCCCGACCGGTTCGAGCCGGTCGAATGGCGCCTGGGCCCGGGCGGCGCGTCCCGCCGGGACCTGCGCCTCTCGCTGCCCGCCCCGGGCGGGCCGGGCGAGGCCCTCGTCCTCGTTGCCCGTATCGATCCGGTGGTCGACCCGGCGGGAAACGACGGCGTTGAGGTCGTCGTCTCCCTCGGTGTGCCCGAGGACGCGAACGCCGATCCGCGCCAGCCCATCCCGCCGCGCGTGGCGGTCACGCTGCGCGACCGCGGCGCGGACGGGGACTGGGCGCTGTGGCTCGACGGAACGAACGTGACCGGGAACCCGCCCGATCGCGGCAACTACGACGGACGCGCCGACCTGCAGCGCCCCGACATCTTCGCCCAGCCGCCGGGGCCGGTGTACCTGCGGCTCGTGCTGGCGCCGGAGGAAGGGCGGACGCTCGTGCGGCTCTACGCCGTGGATCCGTTCCGCCCGGTCGAGGAGCACCGCATCGACGGATGCGTGACGGCGACGTGCTGCGCGATCGTGGCGTCCGCCGGGGAAGGCGCGACAACCGCGGCGGTGCGGATCGAGGACGTATCGGCCCGTATCGTCGCGGCGACCGCGGCGCTGGCCCCCGCGACGCCGGCGGAGGCCGTGATGGCGGCGCTGAACCTCGAGTGCCCGGCGCTTCTCGGAGTGAAGGAGGCGCTGGTGGAGGGACGTTCCGCGGAAGCCCGCGCCCGGTTCCTCCTCCACATGCGGTCGCGCCGAGAGCCGAAGGGGTCGGGCTTGGACGATCCGTTGCTGACCGGCGCCAACTGGCAGGAGATCGCGGACGAGGCGCTACGCGGGCGCTACGGCACGAAGGGGTTCGGCGCGGGGTTCTCGGACCAGTTCGTCGACCCGGATGGCACCCTCCGCTGGGAGCGGGACAACGGCTTCCTCAATCGCCACTTCCACTGGTGCTCGCTGGCGAAAGCGTTCGAGGCCTCGTGCGACGCGCGCTATGCGCGGCGTTTCGCACTGGAGGTCCGCGATTGGGTCGCCCGCGAGCCGTTCCTCGCGCCGAAGAGCCCGCACGTCGGCGGCATCGACTACATGGACGGCACCGTCTTCAAACGCGGCTGGATGAACACGAGCAACATCGGCCGACGCTGCGAGCTGACCTGGTGGCCCGCCTACGAGGTCTTCCGCAAGTCCGGGGCCTTCGACGACGAGGCCCACTTCGCGATGCTGCTGGGCTTCCTCCGGCAGTCCCGCCTGCTGACGAACCCGACCAGCTTCGCGTGGTGGGACGACGGCGGGGCGCACGGCACGGTCGCGCTGCTGCAGAACGCGCTCATGCTGCCCGAGATGGCGGAGAGCGCTGCCTGGCGGCGGATCGCGGAGCAGCGGCTGGGTGTCGTCGCGGACCGCCAGTTCCACCCCGACGGGGCGCACGTCAGCCTCAGCACCGGCTACAACTTCGCCAGCATCCATGCGCTCGAACACGCGATCGCTCTGTACCGCCGGTGCAGGGCCGAGGTGCCGGCAGCCCTCATCGAGCGTCTCCGCCGTGCCTACTCCCACCCGACGCGGATCGCGCGTCCGGTCCACCGGGGTCAGGTCGACCTCAACGACGGCGGCTGGGGGCCGGTGGACGACCATCTGCGGACCGGCGCGGAGCTGTTTCCCGACGACGAGGTGCTTCGGTGGTTCGCCACGTCGGGCCGCGAGGGCGCCGCGCCGGTGGAGCGGTCCGTGCTCTTCCCGTGGGCAGGCCACGTTGTCCTTCGCACCGGCTGGGGTCCGGAGGACCTCTACCTGTTCATGGACGCCGGCCCCATCGGCATGAGCCACGCGAAGGAGGACAAGCTGACCGTCTTCGTCGACCGCGGGGGCACGCTGCTGCTCGGCAGCGGCGGGCGCGCCGGCTACGGCGACCTCGACGGCCTGCGCTACACGGGCTCGATCCACGCGCAGAACACGCTGACGGTCGACGACCTGAACCACGCCCGCATCCCGGTCCGCCACGAGTACGAGATCGACGCCCCCGAGCGGCGCCGCTTTGCGACGGGCGCCGCTTTCGACTACGCGGAGGGATTCCACACGCACGGCTGGCACGGCGCGACCCACCACGTCGCCGGCCGTCACACGCGACGGGTCGTCCTGGTCAAGGGCCGGAAGCCTCCGCAGACGTCGTTCTTCCTCGTGCTGGACGAGATCCGGTTTGATGACGGTCTCGACCATGTCGTCGAGGCGCTCTGGCACCCGACGCGGAACGAGACCCGGCTGGTGGACGACGGCCTCGCGGCCGAGAGCTGCGACGCGGGCGGCGCGATCCGCATCGAGCCGTTGCTCTGCGACGGGCTCGACGCGCGGCTGGTCACCGGCCAGACGACCCCGCACCGCCAGGGCTGGATCATCCTTGGCGAGCACCGGAAGGCGGTGCCCTGCGTCATCCATCGCTGGACCGCTCGCGGCACGACACGTCGCGCATGGCTGCTGCTTCCCGCCCCGTCTGCCGGGGCGTGGGCGGCCCGCGGAGGCGGCGCGATGGCGTCCGGCGCGGCGCAGGGGCTGCGCATCCGGCTTGCCGGCGGAGGGATCTGCGAGGCGGAGTGGACCGCGGACGGGCTCCGCCTCCGCGAGCGCGATGCCCGGGGAGCGGACGTCGCGCAGTTTGAGACGCCCGTCGAGCCGAACACGCCGTAGGCGGCTCCGCACGATCCGTTGCGGCCACACGCAGTGCGGCCCTCCCCGGGGGTATCGTGTTCCGATCCGGCCGCGGCCGTGGCGCGGGCCGTCGTTCGATTTCTCCCACTGACGGATCTTGAACGACGACCGCCCTGCGTCCGCGGCAGGATGGACGCGCCGGGAGCGGAACGTTCATCCGTCCCGGACGGAGCCCAGTCCCATGAAGATGCCGTTTCTGCTTGCCGCCGCCCTTGCCGCCGCCTGCGCGACCGCCGGACCGCGGCCTCCGAACGTCGTGATCTTCCTGGCCGACGACCTCGGCTACGGCGACCTGGCGTGTCACGGCAACCCGCACGTGAGGGCGCCGCACATCGACGCCTTCGTGAAGGAGGCGGTCGGGTTCGCGAGCTTCCACGTCAGCCCGGTCTGCGCGCCGACGCGCGCGTCGCTGATGACCGGGCGCTGGAACTTCCGCACCGGGATTGCCGACGTGTTCGGCCCGGCTGCGGTCATGGATGCCGCCGAGGTCACGCTCGCCGAGCGGCTCAAGGCCGCGGGCTACGCGACCGGCATCTTCGGCAAATGGCACCTTGGCGACGCCGCGGAGCATGCGCCGAACGCGAAGGGGTTCGACGAGGCGCTCGTCCACCGCGGCGCCGCGATGCGGCAGTACTTCGACCCGGTCCTGCTGCACAACGGGACCGAGGAGAAGCGCACCGGCTATTGCATGGACATCTTCACCGACGCGGCGGTCGGCTTCATCCGTGCGAACCGCGCGCGGCCTTTCTTCGTCTACCTCCCCGCGAACCTGATCCACACGCCGCTGCAGGTCGCGCCGGAACTGGCGGCGGAATTCGAAGCCCTCGACGTGGGCGGCAGCACGAAGAGGATCTACGGCATGATCCGGAGCGTCGACTCGAACTTCGGCCGGGTGCGCGCGGTCCTGCGCGAGCTCGGCCTGGAGGAGAACACGCTGCTGATCTTCACCTCCGACAACGGGCCGTGTTCCGGCTCGAACCCCGTGGACCGCCACATGGCGGGCCTTCACGGGCTGAAGGGCACGGTCTACGAGAACGGCATCCGCGTCCCCTGCTTCATGCGCTGGCCGGCCGGGTTCAAGGCGCCGGCGACCGTGACGCGGCTGGCGGCGCACATCGACGTGCTGCCGACCGTGCTCGAGGCGTGCGGCGTTGCGCCGGCCGGCGGCGGGCCGGCCATCGACGGCCGCAGCCTGCTGCCGCTGCTTCGCGATCCGGCCGCCGCGTGGCCCGACCGCACGCTCTTCTTCCAGTGGGACAGCGGCCAGGCGCCCCGGCGCGGCCATGCGTACACGGTGCTGACCGAGCGATGGAAGCTCGTTCAGTCGTGCGGCATGGACGCGCCGAACCAGAAGCACATCCGCGACCGCTACGCGGAGCTGTGCCGTCTGCAGGGTCGGGGCGAGCGCAGCATCGAGGGGTCGCCGCGCTTCGAGCTCTACGACATCGCCGCCGACCCGGGCGAGACGAACGATGTCGCCGCCGCGCATCCCGAGATCGTCGAAGCCATGAGGAAGCAGTACGATGCATGGTTCACGGACGTCGCGGCGCGGTGGGCGCAGCCGCCGCCGGGCGCGGCCGCACAGCGAGCGATCCTCCCGTTGCGCGGCGCGCGAGATGGGCTAGGTTGGTCATCATGAAGGCTGTCAGGATCATGGGTTCGACGGGCGGAGTTCTCCTCGCGGCCCTGCTGGCGATTCCTGCGGCGTGCGGGGCGGGAGCCCACGAGCCGGGCGCCAAGGTCAAGGTCCGGTGGGGCAGCGACCTCAAGGATGCCGTGGTCGTGGACACGGTTCCGCAGAACGGCTGGATCAAGGTTCGGCTGAGCGTCCCGGGCGGGCAGACGATCGAGCCGGTGCTCCCGCCCGACAAGGTCTTCGCGGATGGAGCTTCGGCCGCGGCGTTCGAAGCGTCGAAGAAACGGAGTCAGGCGGAGCTTCTCGAGAGCGGCAGCGACGGGAAGAACGTCTCGACGACCGAGTTCATCGCCTGGCACAGGCCCGGGAAGGCGGGGGCAAAGCTCGGTCCGGAGATCGGCCGTTACCGCGTCGCCGCCTTCCGCGCGGGCAGCGAAGATGTGATTCTCGAGGCGCCCGACGGCAAACGGGTCAAGATCAACATCTGTGACATCGCCAACGTCGAGCGCGGGCGGCTCTTCGACCTGCTGAAACAGGCGCGGAAGCAACCGGACCCGCGCCCCCGGAGTCCGGCGCGGGTACCGTGACCGTTGTGGTGCGGCCGTCGCCCCGATGCGCATGAACGAGCGGCTCGAGGAATGCCGTGCGGCCCTTTCCGGGGCCCGGCGGCGCGGCTTGGGGTTTCTCGAAGCCTATGGCCCGGATCCCATCCTCGCCCCCGAGGTGCAACGACGTCTGGCGCCGGTCTGGGAGCACGGGCGCGTCGTCTTGGGGTGCATTGTGAAGGCCAATGCCCGGCTCTATATGGCCGGCGACGACAGCCTGCTTGGGTACCTGATCTTCCATCCGGGCGACGAGTTCGTCGCTGCGCCGCGGCACCTGCGCTTCCTGGCGTTCTGGGCACGACGGTACGCGCCCGCGGAGGCCGATTCCGCGGCCGCCAGACTCGCCGAGATCGTCGCGGACGACTATGCCTTCGTCTCCAACGAGCGTATTCCCGGGAGACTGGCGTTCGGATACGAGGTGTACTACACGCGTGCACTCCTGCTGCGCGCCGCCTTTCCCTGCCGGCGGATCGAGGATCCCCTGGTCCCGCTGCTCATCTGGCCGGAGGGGTCGCCGGACTGCTGCGTTCTGCCCGGACGGTTGTGGGCGCGCGGGGCGTGGGAGGGCTCCGGGGGGCCGGACGGTTGCGCGATGCCGGGCCTGGAGAGTCCGCCCTGGCGGAGTCCTCCCGCGCCCGACGTCGCCTACCCGCAGGATCCGGACTATCAGTGGGAGCGACTCCGCGGCGTCCGAGGCCAGCCCCCCCGGCTGACCCGTCGAGCCCTCGAGGGAGTCCGTCGCACGTTTCGCGAGCAGGGATTCGACCCCTCCGAGTGGTTCGTGTGGCTGACGATCGAGGACGATGCGGACGGGGGGGAGAGGCGGCGCATCGTGAGGTTCCGGCGCTTCGGTGCGCCCCCGCCCCGGGGATGCCACTGCGTTCAGGACGGCATCACGCTCGTGTGGCATCCCGATCATGCCGCGCTGTTCGACGGTTGCGTGATCCAACTCGAGGACAACTGGATGGTCGGCCACTGGTACCGAGTTGCCGATCCGCCGCACGACCCCACGCCGGTGGTGTGGATCCGCCTGCCAGGCATTGCGTCCATCGAAGAGCGCGTGCAACGGGTCGAGGATCCGGTGGCGGGCTTCCTTGAAACGAACCGCCTCGGGCTCGTGGTGGACAGCGGCATCATGTGGAAGGGCAACAGGGGGCCCACCGCGGAGCTCGCCGAGGCGTATATCGGCATCGAGACCACGATCCCCGAGCGGCTCGTGGCGGCTCTGCTCCCCTTCCTGGCCCGACTGGCGTTGCCGGCAGGGGGGCAGCTGGAATGGAATGAAAACCGCTTCGATGTCCCCCCGCATCCGCCGCCCGGGTGACAGCCCTCCGGGTCGAAAGGGGTTTAACGCGCCGGCACGTCCGCCGGCGGCGCCGTCTCGACCATGACCGTCCGCAGGAGGCCGCGATCGGTGCGGAAAACGATGGCTCCGCGGTAGAGGGGGCGGGCGCGGCCGTCGTCGGCGATCGCGACGCGCACGATCGCAGGGTTCCCGTCCGCCGCGCCGCGGTCCGGCGTGCAGGTCAGCCACGGACTGTTGGGATGGGCGGTCCATGTGGCCCCCGCCGCCGCCGGAATCACGACGTGCAATACCCCCTCGACGCGTCCGCCCTTCGCGGGGGGCGCGAGCACGGTGCGGAGCGGCAGCACGCTGAGGCCATGGGGACGCGGCGGGAAGTCGGGGCCGTCGATGCCGCTTTCGAGAGCGCCCATGTCCGGCGCCGCGCCGGCGAAGACATCGTTGAGGCCCGGCAGGCGGACGGCTGCGTCCAGACCCGGCGAGCCTGCGGCGAGGCGCAGGTCGCCCTGCGCGGCGGCGACGAAGGCCGGCGTGGATGTGATCGCATGCGCCTCGCCGCCGCCGGCCAGCTTCACGCCGCCGCGCGCGGTGAGGTCGTGGTCGAAGTCGTTGCGCGGATCGGTGGACACGTTGGTCACGTCGCCGTGGCCGGGGCCGGCGAAAACGTTGTTGCGGGAGCGTGCGACGTAGGCGCCGCGGTCGCGGCCGTCGCCGAAGCCGACGCTGCGGAGGCCCCCGCCGGGGCCGTGGATCGTGTTGTGAACGATCACATTCATCCCCGGCGACAGCGCCGCGCCGCCCATCTTGAACGCGGAACCCGTCTTGCCGCGTTCCTCGCCGAGGCCGGCGATGAGGTTGCGGAAGACGTAGGACGGGCCGGCGCGGTTGGGCGCGCAGCTCACGCCGCAGAGGGCGCGATCGATCCAGTTGTGCCAGTAGCGCACGTTGATCTGACCGCCGTCGAGCTCGGTGCCGTCGTCGTTGCTGAAGGCGAGCACGTTGCCGTGGATGTCGGTGTCGCGGTAGGGGCCGCCCGTGATCTCGCCGTTCGCGATGCTCTCGATCGCATCGTTCCACCAGTGCGCCTCGCAGCCGACGATGTCGTTGCGGCGGACGACGTGGTTGCCGCCGGTTCGGTCGAGGAGGATCCCCTGCGGCCCGGCCGGGTGGCCGAACTCCCACGAGTTGGCGGTGCCGCGGGGATCGTGGATGAAGCAGTCCTCGACCACGACGCGGGTGCTTCCTTCGCAGACGCGGACACCGGCCTGGAAGTTGATGACGTGGCCGCGCGCGTCGACATACAGCCCCTTGTCGAGACCCTGCCTCCGGGTGCCGGGGTCGCCCCAGCCGGCGACGTCGCAGCGTCGGATGCGGATCGAATCCGACTTCGCGATCCTCACTCCGTCGCGCCGCCCGCCGCGGACGGTGAAACCTTCGATCAGGACGAAGGCGGCGCCCTCGATCCGTAGCGCATGATCCGTGTTCGTGCCGCCGTCGACGGGAACGGCGCCGGGCGCGGGGCGGAAGCAGATCCATCCGTCGGCCCGGCCTTTCGCGTCGATCAGGATTCCGCCGTCGCGCCCGGGCGCGGGCCGGGGGCGGACCGCGGCGCCGGGGCTGTCCTCGCGCCAGGTCCGGGTCTCCAGCCGCAGGACGGACGAGGTCGGCGCCGCGCCGGCCGAGGAATCCGCGAGGCGGCATTCGATTTCATACGCGGTGTCGGGGCGCAGGCCGAAGATGGAGCCGCGGAACTGGCGGTCGGAGGCGCAGGGCTCGAGGTTCATGTCCGGGGTCCAGTCCGTCGACCCGGCGGTGCGGTGGCGCACGCTGCAGGCGGTGGTTTCGGAGATGCCGCCGCGGACATCGATCCGCAGCCCGGCGCATTCGAAGGTCGGCACAACGCCGCCGCCGGCGATCGAGGGCGGGCCCGCCTCGACGAGGCTCACGGCGCGGAACCAAGCGGTCTGCCCGAGCGTGTCGTCGCGCTGACGGAAGCGGCAGAGGATCTCGATCTCGTCGGCGTCGCCGGCGGAGAACGCCGCTTCGACGTCGCGCCATCCGGTGTCGCTTCGCGGCTCCGCGGTGATGCGCCGCTGTTCGCGTCCGCCGCGGTGGAGTTTGATCTGAAGGTGGGCGAGACCGGCCTTGGAACTGCGCACCTGCCCCGAAAGCACGTAGGCGCGGCCGGCCGCGATCCCCTTTACGCGTTGGACGATCTGTCCGTCGTTCTCCGAGGCGCGGCCGATGTCGACGCGCAACGCCTCTTCCGCGGCGTCCCACGCGACCTTGTGTCCCGTGTCCACGATGCGCCACTGCGCGGGCGCGCCCGTGGCGTCGCGCTCGCGGAAGGAGCCGTTGAGAACCAGGTTGGGAGCGGCGGCGGCCGTTCCCGCGATGCAGGCCAGAGCGAAGGCGGTGCGGAGCGGTCTCATGATCGAAGCATAGGGGTGCGGGGCTGCTCCTGTCCATCCGGTGGCATCCGCGCCGAAACGAAGGCTTTGACGGGCCGTCCGGGCCGGGGCAGAGTCGGGGTATGAACGCCATCCGCCTCCTGGCCGCCGCCGCGCTGTGCGTGGGCCTCACCGCGTCCGCCGCGCCGCGCCCGAACATCCTGTGGTTCGTCGTCGACGACATGTCGGCGGACTTCGGGTGCTACGGGCAGACGCTGATCGAGACGCCGCACGTCGACCGGCTGGCGCGCGAGGGCGTCCGCTTCACGCGCGCCTACATCACGGCGCCGGTCTGCTCGCCGTCGCGGTCGGCGATGATCACGGGCATGTACCAGACGACGATCGGCTCGCACCACCACCGCAGCGGACGCGGCGCGTTGAAGATCCGCCTGCCCGGCGGCGTCGAGCCCTTGCCCGCGCAGTTCCGCCGCGCCGGGTACTGGACCTGCATTGGCAGCGGTCTGCCGGGATTCGACCACCGCGGCGTCGCCGTGGCCGCGCCGAAGGGCAAGGCGGCCGCGGCAAATCCGAAGGGGCGGCTGGGCAAGACGGACTACAATTTCGAGTGGGACGCCGCGGTCTATGACAGCGCCGACTGGGCCGGCCGCGCCGCGGACCAGCCGTTCTTCATGCAGGTGCAGCTCCACGGGGGCAAGCTGCGAGACGGGGGGCCGGAATCGGTCCGGAGCGTCGTCGAGCGGGCCCGGGAGGCCTTCGGATCGCCGGTCGATCCGACGTCCGTGACGCTGCCGCCGTACTACCCGCGCGACCCGGTTCTGCTGGAGGACTGGGCGGCCTATCTCGACAGCGTGCGGCTGACCGATGCGCACGTCGGGCGCGTGCTGGCGAGGATGGAGAAGGAGGGTCTGCTGGACACGACCCTCGTCCTCTTCATGACCGACCACGGCATCAGTCACGCGCGCGGGAAACAATTCCTCTACGACGAAGGGACGCACATCCCGTTCGTCGTGCGCGGGCCGGGGCTGCCCCGCGGGACGGTGCGCGAGGATCTTGTCGAGCATATCGACATGGCGGCGCTCTCGCTCGCCGCCGCCGGGATTCCGCTCCCTTCCGGCATGCAGGCGCGCGACGTCCTCGCGAAGGACTACCGTCCGCGCGAGGCGGTCTTCGCGGCGCGCGACCGGTGCGACGAGACCGTCGACCGCATCCGCAGCGTGCGCACCGACCGCTACCTCTACATCCGGAACTTCCTCCCGAAGCGCCCGCACCTGCAGCCGAATGCCTACAAGGACAAGAAGGCGATCCTCGTCGCGCTGCGCGCCGCGCACGACGCCGGGAAGCTGCCGGAGGTCTCCGAGCGGCTGCTCTTCGCTCCCGAGCGGCACGCGGAGGAGCTTTACGAGTACGGGAAGGACCCCTGGCAGCTCACGAACCTCGCCGCGGACCCGGCGCATCGCGGGGCGCTGGAGGACCACCGGGCGCGGCTCGACCGCTGGATCGCGGAGACGCGCGACCGCGGCCCCGAGTCCGACGCGATGTACGACAGCGACATGGCCGAGTACCTCAAGCGGCCCAACCCGGAGGTCGAGCGCACCATCGCGCTGATGAAGCGATGGGCGGCGGAGGGGAAGTAGCGGGGGCCGGGCGCCACGTGGCGGTCAGTGCGCGGCCGGGCCGGCGCGCAGCCACGGTTCGATTTCCGCGGCGATCCGGTCGCTGAAGGCCGACGAGTAGTGGCAGGTGTCGATGTACTCGGGGCCCTCCACGGTCAGCCGGTGGAGATCGGCGTGGGGGATGTCCGCCAGCATCCGTTCCTTCGCCAGAAGCTCGTAGCCGTTGCGGGCGGCCAGGTAGTACGAGCGGTCGCCGCGGAGCTGCGCCTCGGTCAGGAAGAGATGGTCGTCGAGGGAGTATCCGTGGACGGGGATCGGCTGCAGCGCGAGCAGGCACGGGATGTCGAACCGGTCGCAGACGGCGCGGAGGATCCGCCAGTTCATGGCCAGTTCGGTCGCCGCGCGGTGGAGATCCTCCGCGGTGTAGGGACGCAGCTCCCCCTTCTTCGGCCGCCGCTGGGCCGTGGCCGGCCGGCCGGTCAGCCAGGCCAGCAGGGGGGATTCCCGCCAGCCGGGTGGCGGACCGTTCCCCCCGACGAATCCGTCCTCGCGCGGTCGGTTGAGCGGGATCCGGCAGAACTCGTTCAGTCCGTCGAGGAACACGACGGCCGCCGGCCGGCTGCCGGCGGCCAGGAGCGATTCGAACAGCTGGCGCTCGAACTTGGAGTAGCTGGCGCAGACCCCGTAGTTGCGCACCCGCCATGCCGGGCCACCGCCCGCGTCGAGCCGGCGTTGCAGGTGGGCGGCGATGGTCTCGTCGTCGGGGAGGTTGTAGCCCCACATGGTGGATCCGCCGAAGAGGAACACCAACCGGGCGCCCTCCGCGTCGCGCCCGGGCGTCACCCGGAAGCCGTCGGGGCCGAGGTTCACATGCCGGCTCTCGAACGACCCGCGCGGGGGCGCTGTGGGATCGGCGGGCATCGCGTCCCGCGTCGCCCGGCGGATCGCCTCGATCTCGGCGAGGTCCCTGCCCGGGTAGACCTGCAGCAGCCGCGGGTCCCCCGGAAGCACGTCGTCGCCGGGGCTCACCCTGGGCGCGCGGTGCGCGGCGGCGTGGGCGATCGCGCGAACGGCGGCCCGGGCGCCCAGCACGCCCGCGGCGGTCATCCCGGCGAGGAGCACGATCCGGCCGACCCCCAGCGCGATCCGATCCCGCCATCGCATGCCCGTCACGTCGCCTCCTGCATCTCCCTGAGGGCGGCATCCACCCGCGCGATCACGACCTCGCGGACGGCGGACAGATCGGCGCAGATCGCGAGCGAACCCAGGTACCGGCGCAGGCGGCTGGGATTGCCGCGCCGGATGCCGGCGAGCTGCGTCCAGTAGAGACGCCGGTACGGAGGGACCACGCCCAGCTGCCATGAGAGGCGGAGGAAGCGCGCGAGGTCGCGCAGCCCCCCCGCGAGCGTGCCCCGTCGGGGGTGGTTCCGTGGCTCGACGCCGGCGGCCCTCCGCAGGGCCGCGCGGGTGGGTCGCATCATCAGGTGATAGCGGTAGGCCCGCGCGAGGAGGCGGGATGGATCCATGAGCCTCGTCCAGAGATCGCGGTATCCGCCGAGAACCTCGGCGGCCGGCCGCGTCGGGCGGTAGGCGAGGCGTCCGATGGTCGTGTTGCCCTCGTCCCCGTCCCCCGGTTTCACCAGGCGGTCCTCCCGCGCCAGCCGGTGCCACAGGCGGGTGTTCGGCAGGGGGACGAGGAGGTTGAGCACGACCTGCGGAAGGTGCGTGGTCTCGACGAAGTCCTCGATCCGTCGCTCGGCCTCCGGCGATTCCCCGTCGAGGCCGAGCACGAAGCTGCCGACGACGCTGAGGCCGTTGGCCGTCATGGCATTGACGGCGTCCACCATCGAGGCGCGGGTGTTCTGATGCTTCCCGGCCTGCTGCAGGGCATGGTCGTCCAGGGATTCGATGCCCACGAACACGGTGGAGACGTTCGCCTCGGTCATCCGGTCGATCAGGTCCCGGTCGTGCCCGAGCCGGATCGAGGCCTGGGTCCAGAAGCCGAACGGCTCGCCGTGCTCCTTCATCCAGGGGATGATCCGGTCAAGGAGCGCCCGCGCGCGCGGCGGGCTGCCGATGAAGTTGTCGTCGCTGAAGAAGACCTCCTGGCGCCATCCGAGCCGGCGGAGCGCGTCGAGTTCGGCGATGACCTGGTCGGGGGTCTTGTGCCTCGACTTCCGGCCGAGGAGGGTGACCACGTCGCAGAACTCGCAGTCGTGCGGGCAGCCCCGCGACGTCTGGACGGGCATCGCGCCGTAGTCCTCCATCCGGGCGAGATCGAACCGCGGCACCGGCGAGATGGAAAGATCGGGCCTCTCCTTCGCCTCGATGACGAGCCCGGCGCGTCCCGCGGCGAGGGCCTCGACCAGCGCGGGCATGAGTCCCTCGGCCTCGCCGCGGAGGACGATGTCGCAGCCGGCCTCCAGCAATGCGTCCGTCAGCGAACTCGTGGCCGGGCCGCCGGCGACCACCCTCCGGCCCCGGGACCTGGCCTTGCGGACCAGGGCGAGCAGCCGGTCCTTCTGGACGAGCATGCCGGAGACCATCACCAGGTCGGCCCAGGTCCAGTCCTCCTCCGGGGTGGGACGGGCGTTCTCGTCGGCGAGCCGGACCTCCCAGTCGCGCGGCAGCAGGGCGGCGACGGTGAGCAGGCCAAGCGGGGGGATGAGCGCCTTCCAGCCGTTCCGCCGGCACAGCCGGTCGAGGCTCCAGTAGGAATACGGAAACCCCGGATGGACCATCAGGACCTTCACGCCTCGCACATCTCCCCCCCGGTTCCCATGGCCGGATGGTAGACCCGCCGCGCGTCGCGCACAAACCTCCATTTCCCGGACCGCGCGGCCCCGCGGGCGCGCCTCCGACAATAAAGCCGGTCGCCCGGCGTTTGCTCCTATGCCCGCCGCGGGGGCCGGCCCGGGCCATGGCCCGGAACCACGGGAGATCGACGGCATGAATCGACACGGGTGGATGGGGCTTGCGTGCGCCGGGCTGGCCGCGCTGGGCGCCGCGGCTTCGCACGCGGCGGAGCGGCGGCCAAACATCGTCCTCTTTCTCGTCGACGACATGGGATGGATGGACAGCGGCGTCTACGGATCGAAGTACTACGAGACGCCGGCCATGGACCGGTTTGCGACGCAGGCGATGCGCTTCACGCGCGCCTACGCGCAGCCGCTGTGCTCGCCGACCCGCGCCTCGATCCTGAGCGGCCAGTACTCCGCGCGCCACGGTGTCACCAGCGCCAGCGGCCACCAGCCGCCGCAGCCGCCGGGCCACGTGTTCCTGCGCGATACGGCGGCGCCGAGCCAGCCGCTGCTCATGCCCGAGAGCAAGAACTACCTCGACCCGTCGATCGTCACGATCGCCGAGGCGCTGCGCGAGGCCGGCTACCGCACCGCGCACATCGGCAAGTGGCACCTGGGCACGACGGAGCCGCACTGGCCGGAGGCGCAGGGGTTCGACGTCGCGTTCCACTGCCACCCCGATCCCGGTCCGCCGGGCGAATACTTCTCCCCCTACGGCGTCGTGCCGCCCGGCAGCCCGCCGCCCGCGGACCGCCGCCAGAAGCACGTCGTCGGCACGATCACCGACGGCCCCGCCGGCGAGTACATCGTCGACCGCCTGGCCGACGAGGCCGTGACGTTCATCGAGTCGTCGAAGGACCGCCCGTTTTTCCTGAACCTCTGGTGCTACGGCGTCCACGGGCCGTGGGGCCACAAGGAGGCGTACACGACGGAATTCGCGAAGAAGACCGATCCGCGCGGCGTGCAGGGCAACCCGATCATGGCCTCGATGCTGCGCAGCGTCGACGAGTGCTTCGGACGCATTCTCGCGAAGCTCGACGAACGGAAGCTGGCGGACGACACCGTCGTCATCTTCTACTCGGACAACGGCGGCAACGTCCACAGCAACACGCCCGACGACGCCAAGACCTCGAAGCTCCCGCCCGGGCACCCGAAGCGCGCCTTCATCGACGGCTGGCGGAAGTGGGCGGGCGACCGGCCGCCGACCTGCAACGCGCCGCTGCGCGACGGCAAGGGCAGGATGTACGAGGGCGGCGTGCGCGTGCCGCTGATGGTCCGCTGGCCCGGCCGGATTGCCGCCGGCGGCACGAGCGACGCGCTCGTCGGATGCATCGACCTCTATCCGACGATCCTCGACCTCCTCGGCGTGCCGTCGCCGGCGCAGCACAAAGTGGACGGCGTCTCCTTCGCGCCGGTGCTCAGGGGGACCGGCACGCTGGCGCGCGACGCCTACTTCATATGGTTCCCGCACCTCGTCCCCGGCGTGAGCGTGCATCAGGGCGATTGGAAGCTCATCCGGCGATTCGAGGAGCGGCCGGGCGACTACGAGGGTACGCGCGAGCTGTTCAACCTCAGGGACGATCTCGGCGAGACGACCAACCTCGCCGCGAAGATGCCGGAGAGGGTGAAGGAACTCGACGCGTTGATCGACCGGTTCGTGGCGGATACCGGAGCGTTGCTGCCCAGGCCGAATCCCGCCTACAAGCCGCGCCCGCAGGCGGCGCCCGGCGCCGGGAAGGCTCTCTCCGCCGATCCCGCCGCCGGGCTCGTGCCCAAATCCTGCAAGGTCTCGCTCATCCCCGGCGCATTGCGCGTCGAGGCCGAGGGCAAGGCGCCATTCCTCGGCACCGCGCAGGTCAAGGCCTCCGGGCCGCTGACGCTCACGCTCCGCGCCCGCAGCGCCGCGGGCGGCGCGGGAAAGGTCCAGTGGGTCACGAAGGACCAGGAGGACTTCCCCAAGGAGGGACAGGTCGTTCCGTTCGCCCTGCCCGCCGGCACGGACTGGCAGGATGTGACCGTCGAGATCCCGATGAAGGGCGACGCGCGGATCCTCCGGCTCTACCTGCCGGCCGACAAGGGGCCGGTCGAGGTGCAGTCGATCCGCTGGACGCCCGTGAAGGCCGCCCGGCCCGTCCGCGCGTGGGAGTTCTCGGCCGCGAAGCCGTGAACCCCTTCGGCGCACGCGGGCCGATCCCCGTCCTCTCCGGCCCGCCGCCGGGCGGGACGGGGCCGTGAAGGGGCGGTCTCCCTCATCCGGCGGGTTCGCCGAGGAGCGAGAACGGGCCGGTCCAGGTGATGCGGACGGGCACTTCGCGGCCGGCCAGCGGGCGCGGGTCGGCGAAGAAGACGAGGCGGTTGAGCGGCGTGCGTCCGCGCCAGCGTCCGCGCTTCTCGTCGCGGCTCTCGACCAGGACCGGCACGGTGCTTCCGAGGAAGCGCCGGTTGGTTTCGGTCAGGATGGCGCGCTGGGCGTTCTCGAGGATCTGCAGGCGTCGCTCCTTCTCGTCCGGCGGCACGTCGTCCGGATAGCGTCGCGCCGCGAACGTCTCCGGTCGCTCGGAGTAGCGGGCGAGGTGGGTCTTGTCGAACCGGACCTCCTCCATGAGGCGCAGCGTGCCGAGGAATTGCGCCTCGGTCTCGCCCGGGAAACCGACGATGAAATCCGAGTGGATGGCGGAGGCGGGCAGGCGGGCGCGGATCCGGTCGATGAGGCGGCGGTAGCCGTCGACGGTGTAGCCGCGCCGCATGCGCGCGAGGACCTCGTCGTCGCCGGCCTGGGCGGGGACCTCGATCTGCGGGCAGATGCGGGGCTCCTGCGCGACGGCGTCGAGGATGCGGTCGGTGAGGTGATTCGGGTGGCTGGTGAGGAACCGCACGCGGAGGATCCCCTCGACGCGCGCGACGGCGCGAAGCAGGTCCGCGAGATCGGGTCCGCCGGGTCGGTCGAGCCCGTAGCGGTCGACGATCTGTCCGAGCAGCATGACCTCGCGTGTGCCGGCGCCGGCCAGTGCGCGGACCTCCGCGAGGATGTCCGCCTCCGGCCGGCTGTGCTCGCCGCCGCGGCGGTAGGGGATGATGCAGTAGGTGCAGGCGTGGGAGCAGCCGAGCACGACGGGCACGTTGGCGGTGACGGCGCCGCCGGGGGCGGCCGCGGAGGCGGCGCGGTCGTTGCGGACGGCATCCCGCTCGAGGCGGTCTCGCTCCTCGGCCGAGAGCGCCTCGGCCTCGTCGGGCAGCAGGGTGCCGACGAGGGGGGAGAGGTCGGAGGGCGGCAGGAAGTAGTCGACGAACGCGAGTTGTTCGCGCAGGCGCGCGGCGGGCCCGCTGCGGGTGCCGACGAGGCAGCCCATGAGGGCGATCTTCAACCCCGGGCGGCGGCGCTTCCACGCCTCCAGTTCGCGGAGCCGGGCCCACGCCCGGTCCTCGGCCTGCTGGCGGACGACGCAGGTGTTCAGGATGACGAGATCCGCGTCGCGTGCGTCGTCGCACGCGGTGTAGCCGGCCTGGCGCAGGCGCGCGGCGAGGTGACGCGAGTCGGCCTCGTTCATCTGGCAGCCGATGGTCCAGATATGGTACTTCACGGCGTCGG
>CAYODK010000035.1:0-35691 GCA_964402695.1 uncultured Verrucomicrobiota bacterium | reverse complement strand
CCTGGGAACGGATGAAAGCCCTCCTGTTCCGTCCGCTCGACCCGGTACGCTGGTTCGTTCTGGGCTTCGGCGCCTGGCTTGCGACGCTGGGCGAGGGGGCCGGTGTCCAGGGAGGAAACTGGATCTCCGATCTGAAGCATGGCGACGGCGGGCGCGTGGCGGCGACGGTCCGCGAGTACTGGTGGATCATCCTGCCGGTGATCCTGGTGGTGCTCATCGTGGCGATCGCCGTCTGGTTGCTGCTCCTCTGGGTCAGTTCGCGCGGCCGGTTCGTGTTCCTTCACCAGGTCGCCACCGGGCGTGCCGCCGTTGGCCCGCCGTGGAGGGCTTTTGCCCGGGAGGCCGGATCGCTGTTCCGCTGGCGGCTCGGGTTCACCGTGCTGGCCGTGCTGTCGATCCTCGCTCTTCTTGTTCTTCCAGCGCTTGCCCTTGTGACCGCGGGGGGCAGGCCGGGGCCGGTCAACATCGTCGTCGCCGTGGGCGGCATCGTGCTCGTCATCCTGTGGGCGCTCGTGCTCGCCATCGTCGCCTTCCTGCTCGATGCCTGCGTCGTGCCCCTGATGTGGCGGCACCGTCTGGACGCCGGCGCCGCCTGGAGGCGTTTCCTCGCGATTCTCGGCCCCCGGGCCGGACATTTTGCGTTGTTTGTCCTCTTCTTCCTGCTCCTGGACCTGGCGGCCGGAATTGCGGTGATCGCCGCCATCCTCGGCACCTGCTGCTGCGCGCTCTGCATCCTCACGATTCCCTATGTCGGCACGGTGGCGATTCTGCCCCTTTACGCCGCGTGGCGCCTGTTCTCGCTCGAATACATGGCCCAGTTCGATCCGGATCTGGCCAATCCGCCCGACCTGACGCCCTCCCCGCCGTCCCTCCCGGAACCTGTCCCCCCCGTGGAATCTGCGCCCGACGCCGATTTACCCTTGCCAGATCCGAGATAGAGGGGAGAATAGGGGCGGCAATTCGCAAGACGGAAGAGGGTGGGCCATGGGCATGCGGATCGGGGTCGGAGTCCGGAGCGTTGCAGCGGCCGTCCTGTGCCTGTCGTTTCGGGCGGGCGGGCAGAGCGGAACCTGGACGAACCTGCTCGGCGGAAGCTGGCAGACGGGCGACAACTGGAATGGCGGAGTGATCGCGTCCGGGACGGACGCCACGGCCGACTTCTCGACCCTGGACCTGGCCGCCAACGGCGCGATCACGCTCGACGGCAACGTGACGGTCGGCAGCCTCCTGTTCAGCGACACGGCGGCCGCCCACTACAACTGGACGGTGAACCCCGGAACCCCGGCCGGCAGCCTCACGCTGGACGTCTCGGCCGGGGCGCCGATCGTCAACGTCATCACGCAAACCACGACGATCGCCGCTTCCATCGCCGGAACCGACGGCCTGACCAAGCAGGGCCGCGGCATCCTCGCGCTGACCGTGTCGAATTCCTACAGCGGGACGACCCGGATCGAATCCGGCACGTTGCAGGCCTACCACGACTACGCACTCGGCGGCGACGCCTCCAATGTCGAACTGGCCCCGGGGACGGGCACGGGGTACGCCTACCTCCAGCTGAACTCCGGCCGGGTGATCTCCAACAAGACGCTGGTCCTTTCCGGGTACGACAACAACAACCGCGCCGTCCTGCGCAGCAGCGGGGCCACATGGGTCGGCGACGTGATCATCGCATCGGGCAACAACCTCAACCTCCTCCAGACCGATTCCGGGACCTTCCGGCTCTACGGCAATATCACCAACAACGGGACCGCGGGCGGCGCCATCCAGTTCCGCGGCGGCGGCTCGGGCGAGATCCACGGCGACATCAGCATTCCGGGCGGCATCGGCAAGAACGACGGCGGAACGTGGACGCTGTACGGAACGAACAACAGCTGGACCTCCATGGCCGTATCGCAGGGCATCCTGCGGATGGGCGCCGACAACGTCTGCGTCCCCACCGTGCCGGTCACGTACGCGACGGACAAGACGGTCATGACCCTCGATCTCAACGGCTTTGACCAGACCGTCCGCGGGGTCTCCGCGGGCACGATCTACTCCGGCAAGGTTGTCAGCGCCACGGCCGCGACCCTGACGATCGACACGCTCGGCTCCACGTACACGAGCCTCGCGGCGATCCAGGGGGCGATCACCCTGGTCAAGGCCGGCGCCGGCGTGCAGGCCCTCCAGAACACCAACACCTGGACCGGCGCGACCGTCCTCAGCAACGGCACGCTGCGAATCCTCCGCGAGGACGTCCTCCCCGACACGACCGACGTCACGCTCGCCGGCGGCTTGCTGGATCTGAACTCCGGAAACGACACGGTCGGAAGCCTGACGTTTGCCGCCCTCGGCGGGGGTCTGTCGAACTCGGCCGCGCCCGGCAAGTTCCTCTCGATGACGTCCACGGGCGACGCGCTGGTCTGGAGGACCAACCGGCTCGTCGCGGCCAACCTGGCCCTCGTCGCCACCGACGTCTCCCGCGTGGTCGTCACCGGCTTCACCGGCGGATCCGCGACACTGGACGGCATCCTGGCCCTCGGGACCACCAACCGCGTGTTCGACATCGCCGATGTCAACGCGGCCGGGTCCGACTTCTTCCTCAACGCCCAGCTCACGGGCAGCGGCGGGATCATCAAGACCGGCGCCGGCACGCTGAAGCCCTACCACGCGGCCAACACGTTCACGGGTCCGGTCGAAATCCAGCAGGGTTCCCTCTTCCTGCAGCATGTCGGCGACCGGATCAGCGACGCGGCCGCAGTACGGATTGCGGGCGGCAGCCTCGACATGAACAGCACGACCGAGAAGGTCGGCCGCGTGACGCTGGCCTCCGGCGGCATTTCCGGGCAGCTCGGGTCGAGGCTGGAGAGCGACGCGGGATTCGTCGTGGAATCCGGCAGCATCAGCGGAGGCGCGGATCTCGTCCTGGCGGGTTCAGGCGGCCTCACCAAATCAACGGCGGGCGGCGCGACGGTGTCGGCGGTTCTCGCCTACAGCGGCAACACGGTCGTGTCCAACGGGACGCTGGCCCTGAACGGGGTGGCGACGCCGACCAACAGCCCGGTGATCGAGATCGCCGCCGGGGCGACGCTGAACGCCTCCGGCCTGTCCGCGACGATGGCGTTGCAGAACGGGCAGACGCTCAAGGGTTCGGGCACCTTCCAGGGCGGCCTGATCGCCGAGTCCGGCGGCACGGTCGCCCCGGGCTCCAGCCCGGGCATCCTGACGCTGCAGGACGACCTGACGATGAACTCCGGCGCGACGTTCTCCGTCGAGTTGAACGGGCTGGCCCCCGGAACCGGCTACGACCAGCTTGCGTTCCTCGGCGCGAACGACACGCTGACGCTCAACAGCCCGACGCTGGCGGTGACCGACACGACCGGGTTCCCGGCGTTGTCGGTCTTTACGATTCTCACCGGTTTCCAGACCCTCGGCGGCGATGGCATCTTCGCGGGCCTGGCCGACGGCGCCACCGTGACCACGGCGAACAACCAGTACGAAATCAGCTACAACGCGACGTCGGTCACCCTGACGGTCATCCCCGAGCCGGGCACACTGGGGATGGTCGGGATGTTCGGTCTGCTGCTGGTTCTGCGTCGGCGCCGTCGCGGCTGATCGGTCTGCAGGGGACCCGGCTCGGGGCGGATTCCGGCTTCTGCGGAATCGGCGAGAGTTGTAGGATCTTCGGGAGGGCAGGATGGAGCGTATGAATGCAATCCGAAGATGGACCGCGGGGCTGGCCCTGGCGCTTCTGCCCCTGGGCGCCTCCGCGCAGACGACGGACACGTGGATCAACGATGCGGGCGGCGTCTGGAGCGATGCCGGGAGCTGGAGCAACGGCGCCCCACCCACGGCGATTGCGCTGATCACGTCGAACGGCGCGTACACCATCACGCTCGACCAGAACGTCACACTGGGCACGATCCGGCTCTGGGCGGATTCGCCCACGTTCGTCGTCCCCGCGGGGACGTGGCTGAGCCTCACCAACAACGGCGGCGTGGGCGGCAACAACAACAACGGGATGAGCATGGCCAACGGGTCGACGACGCTGCTGATCGACGGCGGCACCGTGTCGAACCGGAGCTTCTACGCCATGGCCCAGTCGCGGATCATCATCACGAACGGCGGACAGTTCTTCGTCGGCGCGCAGGGACAGACCCGGGTCGAGCGCAACGCGGCCGTCACGCTGGCCGGGGGGCTCTGGGACCATAGCGACACGCTGGAGATCGCCTTCGACGCTACCGCCGGCGCGGTGGCGAACGTCAACCTGCTCGGCGGCGATGCGATCTTCCACGCCGACGTTCAGGTGGGCGCCCGCCAGACCGGGGTCCTGACCGTCGACGGCGCCGTGGTGACCAACGTGGCCAACCTGACCGTCGGGGCCCGGGCCCCTTCGACCTATGGATGGGCCACCGGACTCGTGAACCTGGTCAGCGGTACGATGATCCACCGCCGCAACCTGTACATCGGGTCCGTCGACTGGGACAGCGCCAATCTCTCGCAGTTCATCCAGACCGGCGGAACGTACCGGAACATCACCAATGGAAATGCGCAGATCCGCGTCGGCAACAACTCCACCGGCGCCCTCCAGGTGGCCGGCGGCGACTTCGTGGCGACCAACGGCGCCGGGTTCAACGTCGGGAACATGGCCACCGTCCGGGGCGTCGGCTACGTGACCAACAGCGGCGGCACGATGCGGCTCGGTTCGGCGAACCTCATGAGGGGCGGCTGGGTCGTCAACGGCGGCACGGTGATCGCCAACGGAACGCTGTTCGCCACGAACAGCGCGGTCCTCCAGTTCGATTCGGGCCTGCTGTCGGTGGGCGGCCTGGTCGTCTCCAACGGGCTTGCGATGACGGTCGGCGACGGGCTTTCCTCCCCCACGCTGGTCCTGCGGGGAACCTCGTCGTTTGCCGACGGGCTCGCATTGTCCACCGGCGCCTCGCTCATCCTCTCGAACACGGCGGCCCACGCGATCACCGGCGACATCTCCGGCAACGCCGGTCTGTCGAAGGCCGGATCGGGGCTGATGCTCCTGCGGGGCGCCAACACGTACATCGGCGGAACGACCGTTGCCGGCGGCGTCCTGGAGGCGGCGTCCACGGCCGCCCTTCCGGGCTACAACACGCCGGGCGCCGTGGTCGTTCACAACGGCGCCACGCTCGCCGTGCTCGCGGCCGGCGAGGCGGGCCAGTGGACCGCGGGGGACATCGACACGCTGCTGGGCAGCGCCGCGTGGGACCCCGTCAGCGGGCTCGGCATCGACGTCCCGAGCAACACGTTCGTCTACAGCACCGCGCTGACCGGCGCCCGGAGCTTCATGAAGCTCGGCGCGGGAACGCTGACACTGGACGGGGCCAACACCTACTCGGGCGGCACCTCGGTCCGGAACGGCACGCTCATCCTCGGAGCCACCGCGCAGTTGTCATCGACGGCCGACCTGCTTCTCGGCGATCCGCTCTCGACGACCGGCGCCGGCACCCTGGACTTGAACGGAACCAGCCAGACGGTCTCCAAGCTCTTCTCGGTGGGGCAGACCAACAGCAACTCGACGGTCACCAACTCGATCGTCAACCTCGCGGCCGGACAGTCCCTCAACGTCGTGACCTCCGTCGCCACACGGACGGTGCACATTCAGGATGGCACGCACCTCCGGATCGCCGGCGCCGGCGCACTGAATGTGACCAATCCCGCCGGCCGCATCCTGGTCTGGGGCCAGAGGTCGACGGACGGCACCACGTACCGCGGTCTCGACCTGTCCGGGCTGGGGTCGTTTTCGGCCAACGTCAACGAGCTCGTCGTCGGCTACGACGAATCCGGCGCAAGCCAGGCCAGCCGCCAGGCCCTTCTTGCGCTGGCCGGCACCAACACGATCCGGGCGGCCACCGCCACGTACGTCGGCCTCTCCACGGTGGACGGCTCGGTCCGCGGCCGGATGCTGCTGGGCGTCAGCAACCGGCTGGACACCGCGAATCTCCGCATCGGCTACGGCAAGGGGGCCGGATGGCTCAGCTTCCAGGACGGGCTGGAGAATCCGAGCCTGGTCCTTGCCGGCGCGGCGGGAACCGACCGGGCCAACGTCTCGCTGGGACAGTTCAATCAGACGGGCTCCGGCACCCAGCCGACCGGGCACCTCCTGGTCACCAACGAGGGGGCGACCATCTCCGCCGGCGTCGAGACCTTCCTGCTCGGTTCACTGGATGTCAGCGGAAGCGGGGCGGCATCCGGCGGCCGCGGGTATGCCACCATCAACGCGGGGACGATCGACGCGAACACGGTCATCGTCGGCCGGAGCCAGGCGGCCGCGACGCTCGGGCTCGGGTTGGGCATCCTGACCTGGAACGGCGGAACGCTGACCGTGAACTCGTCCTTCGTCCTGGGCCAGATGAACGGCGCCGGGAGCGCCTCCGGTGCGTTCGTGCTCAACGGAGGGATCGCGATGCTCGCCTCCGATCTCGCCGACGGGGGCGGGACCAGCGCCGTGACGGTCGCGGGAGGGACGCTCGACATGCAGGGCAACGCGATCGGCAGCGCCGGGAATCCGATCGACACCCTCGCCCTCCAGTCCGGCACGCTGCGCAACATCGCGGAAATCAACGGCGGGGCCGCCTGGGCCAAGACGGGCCCCGGCGTGCTGACGATGGAGGGCTTCCAGGCCTACTCCGGGCCGGTCAGTGTCGACCAGGGCACGCTCCAATACGACGGAATCTACGTCGGCGTGGGCCTGATCACCGTTCAGAGCAACGCAGCCCTATCGGGTATCGGAACCGTCGACGATGTCACCGTTCTCGACGGCGGCGCTCTGGAGCCCGGAAACGGTGCGGGCACGCTGACCGTCGGCGACCTGACGCTCAGCGCCGGGGCGACACTTGAATACGACCTGGGAACGAACACCGATCTCGTCCTGGCCGGAACCGTGGCCCTCGGCGGGATCGAGTTCGACGACTTCATCTTCCTCCCCGGCCCCGGCTTCGGCCCCGGCGTCTACACGCTCATCGATGCGACCGGCATCGGCGGTCTCGGCGCGACCACAGCCGGCACCGTCGGCGCCTTCAGCGCAACGCTGTCCATCGACGACGGCAACCAGGATCTCCTCCTGACCGTCATCCCCGAGCCGGGCGCCCTCGGCCTGCTCGGTCTGGTCGCGGCCGTCGCCCTCCTGCGCCGCCGCGGCTGAGCTGGAATGCCGATGCATGGACTGCGCACGACCTGCCTGCTGGCCAGCTTCATCGGTTCGGCCGCCCTTGCCGCCGGTCCAACGCGGCCGAACGTGGTGATGCTGCTGGCCGACGATCTCGGGTGGAAGGACCTCGGCTGCCAGGGCTGCCCCGACATCCGGACGCCGGCCATCGATGCCCTCGCGCGCCAGGGCGTTCGATTCGCCCAGTTCTACTCCAACGGCGCCGAATGCACCCCCACGCGCGCCGCGTTCCTGACCGGCGGCCATCCGCAGCGGCCCGGCGGGCTCGAGTGCGCCATCGGCAGCGGGAATGTCGGCCGCTATGACGACGCCATCCGCCTTCGCGAGACGGACGACCTCGGCCTTCCCCCGGACGATGCCTCCCTCGCGTGGCGTCTCCGCCGTGCCGGCTACGCGACCGCGATGTTCGGGAAATGGCACCTTGGCTACCCCGACAAGTTCGCGCCGATGCGGCACGGGTTCGAGCGCGCCCTCTATGGACTCGGCGGCGGCATGGACTACTTCCACCACGTCGACGAGGGCGCCGGCGCGGACCACGTTCTGCGGCTCCATGGCGTCCGGCACCTTCGCACCGGCGAGTATTTCACCGACGTGGTGGCCGACGAAGCCGTCGCCTTTGTCGGGATGCGCCGCGAGGCGCCGTTTTTCCTCTACGTTCCTTTCACCGCGCCCCACGCGCCCTACCAGGGGCCGAAGGACCGCCGGGACGCGCCGTTGCCGCCGGATTCGCCCCTGTGGAAGCAGGACCGCGCCCCGCCGGAGGTCTACGCCGCGATGATCGAAAGCCTCGACGCCGCGGTCGGACGGATTCTCGGCGCCCTCGAACGCGCCGCCGCCGCGACAAACACCCTCGTGATCTTCACGAGCGACAACGGGGGCACCCGCAGCGCAAGGCCGACCGGGCTTCGCGGGTTCAAGGGCACGACGTTCGAGGGCGGCATCCGCGTGCCGTGCATCGTGCGCTGGCCGGGCGTGCTGGCCGCGGGCGCCGTGTGCGATGCGCCCGCACAGACGATCGACCTGACCGCGTCGATCCTGCGTGCGGCGGGGGCGGCGACGGACTCGCTCGACGGGCGCGACGTGCTCGGCGATCTCGCGGCGGGACGGACCGTCCCGGACCGCCCGCTCTTCTGGCGCGGACGCCGCGGGGAGAAGACCTGGCGGGCCGTGCGCGACGGATCCCTCAAGTACGTCTCGCTGCAGTCCGGGGAGAGGCGCGAGGAACATCTTTTCGACCTCTCGCGCGATCCGGGGGAAACCAACGACCTTCTCACGGCGCGCGGCGGCGACGCGGCCCGGCTCGGGGGGCTGCTGGACACCTGGGAGCGGGAGGTCCGCCCGCGGCGACCGGCCTGCAGCGTCGGGGTCCCGCGGTAGGAGGTTGGACGGAAAAGGGGGGCGCTGCTTGACCCCGGGCCGGCGGGATGGTCAGATGAGACCGTCCGCTGCGTGCATTTGCATTGGTCAGTCCTATGAAACCCGACGTCACGACCCAGCGTGCGCTGTACCTGATGATGGTGCAGACGCGATGCTTCGAGGAGAAGGCCGCGCGCCTGTTCATCGAGGGCAAGGTGCACGGGACGGCGCATTTCTGCATCGGCGAGGAGGCGACCGGCGTCGGCGTCTGCGCCGCGCTGGAGCCGGCGGATTTTATCGCCCAGACCCACCGCGGGCACAACCAGAGCATCGGCCGCGGGATGAGCATCCGCAGGATGATGGCGGAGTTCCTCGGCAAGGCGACGGGCTACTGCAAGGGCAAGGGCGGCTGCATGCACATCGCCGACTTCGCGCGGGGAAGCCTCGGCGCCAACGGCATCGTCGGCGGGGGCATCCCCCTCGCGGTCGGCGCGGCGCTGTCGCAGCGGCTGCGGGGCATGGACGGCGTGACGGTCTGCTTCTTCGGCGACGGCGCCTCGAACGAGGGCACGTTCCACGAATCGCTGAACCTCGCATCGGTCTGGCGCCTGCCGGTGGTGTTCGTGTGCGTGAACAACCTCTACGCGATGTCCACCGCCCTCCATCGCCACATGAACATCACCGACATCTCCCTCCGGGCCCGCGGCTACGGCATCCGCGGCATCGCGCTGGACGGCAACGACGTGCTGGCGGTCTACCGTGCGACCCGCGAGGCGCGGGACCACGTGCGCCGCGAGGGGCCCATGCTGATGGTCCTGAACACGTACCGCATCCTCGGGCATTCGAAGAGCGACGCCCAGGTCTACCGCACTCGCGAGGAGGTCGACGCGTGGAGAACGCGCTGCCCGATCCTTCGCTACCGGGAGCACCTGCTGCGCGAGGGGGTCTGCACGGCGGAGGATCTCGCCGCGATGGACCGGAAGGCCGCGGCGGATATCGAGGATGCCTACCGGTATGCCGACGAAAGCCCGGAACCCGGGATCGAGGACGCGACGGACGATGTCTACGCCTGACGCCCAACCCTCCGCCGCGGCGGACCGAGAGATCACGTACGCGGACGCGATCCGCGAGGCGATGTCGGAGGAGATGCGCCGCGATCCGCTCATCTACCTTCTCGGCGAGGATATCGGCGTCTACGGCGGCGCCTTCGGCGTCTCGCGCGGCATGGTCGCCGAGTTCGGCGAGGAGCGCGTGCGCGACACGCCGATCTCGGAGGCCGCCATCACCGGGTGCGCGGTGGGCTCGGCGATGACCGGCATGCGGCCGATCGTGGAGATCCAGTTCAGCGATTTCTGCACCATCGCGATGGATCAGATCGTGAACCAGGCCGCCAAGGCGCGCTACCAGTTCGGCGGACAGGTGAAGGTCCCGATGGTGGTGCGCACCCCCGGCGGGTCGGGCACAGGGGCGGCCGAGCAGCACTCGCAGAGCCTCGAGGCGTGGTTCTGCCACGTGCCCGGGCTGAAGGTGGTCATCCCGTCGACGCCGTACGACGCGAAGGGCCTGCTCAAGTCGGCCATCCGCGACGACAATCCGGTCATCTTCATCGAACAGAAACTGCTCTACCGCACGAAGGGCCCGGTGCCGGAAGGCGACTGGACCGTGCCGCTCGGCGTGGCGGACGTGAAGCGTCGCGGCCGGGACGCGACGGTCCTGACCTACGGGCGGATGGTCCAGCGGTCTCTCGCCGCCGCCGGGCGCCTCGCCGCGGAGGGCGCCGAGGTGGAGGTGATCGACCTGCGCACCCTCCGGCCGCTGGATACGGAGACGGTGATCGAATCCGCGGCCCGGACGGGGCGCGTGATGATCGTCCACGAGGCCTGCCGCACCGGCGGGTTCGGCGGCGAACTGGCGGCGGTGATCGCGGAGAGCCCGGCGTTCCACTACCTCGACGCCCCGATCCGCCGCGTGTGCGGCCTGGATGTGCCGATCCCGTACAATCGTCATCTCGAGACGAACGTCGTGCCGACGGAGGAGAGCATTGTCGAGGGGTTAAAGGACCTGCTGCGCTGAGTCCCGCGGAGGAGACGACATGGCGACCAGCATCATCATGCCGAAGGCCGAGATGGCGATGGAAGAGGGCACGCTGGTGCGCTGGCTCGTCCCCGAAGGCGGGGCGGTCGTCAAAGGCCGGCCCGTGCTGGAGGTGGAGACCGACAAAAGCACGCTCGAGGTCGAGGCGGAGGCCGACGGCGTCCTGCTGTGCGTCCTCGTCCCCGAAGGCCGGCGCGTGCCGGTGACGACGGTGCTCGGATGGATCGGCGAGGCCGGGGAGACGATCCCGGGTCCGCAGGGGACAGACCCCGGGCCACAAGCCTCGCGCGCGGCGCCGCTCCCCGGAAAGTCCCCCGGGGTCCCCGTGGCGCCCCCGGTGACCGGCGGTGCGCCGGGTCGCATTCCGGCTTCTCCGGCGGCGAAACGCCTCGCCTCGGAACGGGGCGTCGACCTCCGCCCGCTTCATGCCGCGGCCGGGGGCCGCCCGTTGACGGCGGCCGATGTCCTGCGCCATGTCGATGCGTCGGGGTCGCCGCCGGCCGCCGTGCCGGAGGATCCGTCGGACACGGTCGTGCCCCTCACCTCCATCCAGCGGACCAGTGCGCGGCGGGTGGCCGAGGCCCACCGCGAAGCCGTCGCGGTCACGCTCCATGCGCGGGCGGACGTGACGGAGCTGGACGCCCTGCGGGAGCGGATCGAACGCGACCAGGGACTGCACCCGACCTACAACGACCTCGTGCTCAAGGCCGTCGCCGCAACGCTGCGCGCGAGCCCCGAACTCAACGCCGTGTTCCTGGGCGACCGCATCCTGCGCCGCGGGCGGATCCATCTCTCGATGGCCGTGGATACGGATCGGGGCCTGCTGATCCCGGTGCTTCGCGACGCGGACCGGCTCGCGCTGATTGAGCTGGCCCGCGAAACCCGCCGCCTGGCGGAACGCGCGCGCTCCGGCGGGCTGAAGCCCGGGGAACAGGACGGCGGCACGTTCACCGTGACGAACATCGGCCGCCATGGCATCACCGCGTTCACGCCCGTGCTGAACCTGCCGCAGGTGGCCATCCTGGGCGTCTGTGCGATCGAGGAGGCCCTGCAGCTGCGCGCCGGCCTCGTGGTCCCGCGCCGCAGGATGGGGCTCAGCCTCACGTTCGATCACCGGGCCATGGACGGCGTCCCCCCCGCGACGTTTCTCGGGCGCCTGTGCCGGTGTCTTGGCGATCCGGACCAGGTGGCCGCCGACCCGCTTCGCGTCCCGCGCGACGACGCATGAGCCGCTCCCGCGCCAGCCGCCGGATCGCCGTCGCCCGGCCGTACCGCCGGCGGGATCGTTGGCAGAAGACCACGACCGACCGGCGACGCAACCCCGGGCAAGGACCGCCGGGGCGTGGAAACGGAGGACCGCGATGACGGCGAAGTACCTCGCAGGACTGGACCTCGGCACCACCGGCGCCAAGGCGATGCTCTTCGACCTCGAAGGCCGTGTGCGCGGCTCCGCCTACCGCGACTACCCCTGTCGCTACCCGCGCCCGAACTGGGTCGAACAGGACGCCGACCTCGTCGTCGACAGCGCGATGCAGGCGATCGGCGAGGCGGTCGCCCGCTCCGGTGCGCCGGCGGCGGACATCGCCTCGGTCTCCATTTCCGCCCAGCGCTGCTGTGGCATCTTCCTCGACGAGGCCGGCCGCCAGCTCCGCCCGATGATTTCATGGCAGGACAACCGAACGCCGGCCGAGGTGGCGGAGATCGCCGCCCGGATCGATCCGGCGGAGTACTACCGCCGGACCGGCTTCCCGAACGGAACGACCTGGCTGCTGTCCAAGCTGCTCTGGGTTCGGAAGAACGAGCCCGAGGTATGGGCCCGCCTGCACCGCGTCGTCCAGATGCACGACTACTTCCTGCATGCGCTCGGCGTGGAGGACTACCTCGTCGACCACAACGACGCCGGCTTCTTCGGCGTCTTCGACTCCACCGCCGGCGCGTGGGACGCCGACCTGCTGTCGCGCTTCGACCTTCCGTCCTCGCGGTTTCCGTCGCCCGTCGCCTCCGGAACTCCGGCGGGCGTCGTCTCGCGCACCGGCGCCGCGCGCAGCGGCTTGCCGGCCGGCACGCCGATCGCCGTCGGTGCCGGCGACCAGTGCGCGGGCGCGCTGGGAGCGGGCGTGGTGCGGCCGGGGGACCTTTCGATCTCGCTCGGAACCGCCGGCGCCGTCGTCGCGTTCCTCGACCGTCCGTTCCGCGATCCCGCCGGCCGCATGTTCGTCACGAGCCACGCGCAGACCGGTCGCTGGCTGCTCGAGGGCTACCAGGCCGCGGCGGCGAGCGTCTACCGGTGGTTCCGCGACGAGATCGGCGCGCTCGAGAAGCAGGAGGCCGCCCGCGGTGGCGCCGATGCGTTCGAGCGGCTGAACGAGCTCGCCGCCGGTGTGCCCGCGGGTTCGAAGGGGTTGCTGCTGCTGCCCTACTTCGCCAGCGCGGCCACGCCCCGCTACAACCCCGACGCCCGCGGCGCCCTGCTCGGGCTGACCTTCGCGCACGACCGCGCCTGCCTCGCCCGCGCGTTCATGGAGGGGATCACGCTCGACATGAAGGACATGATCGAGGCGATGCGCCGGGCCGGGGCCGATGTGCGGCACGTGCGCGCGCTCGGCGGGCCGACGAAATCGGCGCTGTGGAACCAGATCCAGGCCGACACGTACGGCACCCCCGTGCAGACGCTCCAGGTCACCGATGCCACCGTGCTCGGTGCGGCCATCCTCGGGGCGGTCGCCGCGGGCGAGTTCTCCTCCATCACCGAGGCGGCCGACCGGCTCGTGCGCGTCGACCGAACGTTCGAGCCCGACGCCGCCGCCGCCCGCGTGTACGCCGGGCTGTACGGGGACTTCTGCCGCGCCTACGACGCGCTCGCCGGCCAAGGGGTGTTTCACGCCCTGGCGGGGCGGCAGGGATCCTGAGCGCGGCGTCCGGCCTACAGCGTCCAGGTTCCGCGGTAGGGCTTGAACAGGCGGCCGTTCGCCTCGTCGGCGCGCGATCCCGTGAACCGTTCGGCGACGGGATCCCACTGCAGCTTCGCCTTCATCTCCATGGCGACGTTGCCGAGGTGGCAGATCGCGGCGGAGCGGTGGCCGACCTCGACGGGCGCGACCGGGTCGCGTCGGTCGCGGACGCAGTCGAGGAAGTTCCGCATGTGGTCGTCCGACTCGTAGAGGTGGATCTCGCCGGGCCCGATCCGCTCGCGCAGCAGCGCCGGGTCGGAGGCGTGCATCTTCTCGTCGTAGGCCAGCCATCCCCGGTCGCCCTCGAACTTCACGTAGGCGAAATGGTCGCCGGTGTGGCATTCGAACCCGACGCCGTCGGCATAGCGGCACCGGAAGTGCGCGGGGTCGGCGACGTCGAAGAGGCCGTCCGTCGGGAACACGCCGCCAAGGTCCTCGACCTCCACCGGCCCGTCGCCGTCGTGGCCCGTCGCCCACTGCACCATGTCGATCATGTGCGCGCCGAGGTTCGTGACATTGCCGCCGGAGTAGTCCGAGATGAACCGGAAGGAGTAGAGGCAGCGGTCCTTGTGGTAGGGCGCCCACGGGGCCGGGCCGAGCCATGTCTCGTAATCGAGCCAGGCGGGGACGGGCTGTGGCGTCCAGTTCCGCGGGCTCTCGCGGTGGTTGCGCCCGATCACGACCCCGATGTGCCGCAGCTTCCCGATGCGCCCGTTGCGCACCAGCTCGCAGAGCTGCCGCGCGGAGGCCGCAGAGCGGCGGTAGGTGCCGGTCTGCAGGATGCGGCCGTGGCGGCGGACGGCGTCGACCATCGCGCGGCCCTCGCCCAGCGTCAGCGAGAGCGGCTTCTCGCAGTAGATGTCCTTGCCGGCCCGCGCGGCGGCGACCACCATGACCGCGTGCCAGTGGTCCGGCGTGACGACCGTGACGGCATCGATGTCGTCCCGCGCAAGGACCTCGCGGAAGTCGATGTGCGCCGTGCAGCCGTCGTATCCGGCGCGTCCCGTCTTCCGCGCGTAGTGGTCGTTGACGACGTTCCGCGCCGCCTCGCGCCCGAACCACGGTCCCTGCCAGCCGTCCTTGAACCAATGGCCGTACTCGTTCGACGCGCTGACGGGATCGCAGGCGGCGACGATCTGCACATCGTCGTGGCCCAGCGCCGCGCGCAGGTTGCGCATGCCCATCCCGCCGACGCCGATGCACCCCATGACAATGCGTTCGGACGGCGGATTCGCGCCGATCACGGTCGCCGGTACGATCGCCGGCGCCGTCGCGGCCGCCGCCATCTCCAGGAACACGCGGCGGCTGATGCGGGTCTTTGGCATGGCGGATGTTCCTTTCCCGCCGCGCCCGGGCGCGGGCGGACTACTTCGCCTGGAGCGCCATCTCGAGCGCCCGGGTCGTCGTGTAGTACTTCGCGATCGTGTTCGGGACCTCCCACGCGGGAAGCTTGCCGTCGCGGAGGAAGCGGAAGTACTTGTCGGCAACCTGCGAGAAGTGCGCCTCGTGGCCGTCCCGGTACGAGTCGGGGATCAGCACCTCCCACCCGGTCGCGAGCTTCTTGAGCCCGACGCCGGGGAACTTCGCCGTGATCCTCGGAAGCGAGGCGGCCAGCGCCTGCTCGAAGGCGCCGGCAGCGGCGCCCGCGACCGGCTCGACGTAGAGCGTCGGCTTGAACGCCTGCTCCTTGCCCTGCCGGATCACGAGATTGGCCTTCGACCCGCGCAGGATCGAATAGTGCGTGTCGCCCGTGCCCGCCGGGGCCTCGAAATTCCAGATCACCGAGACCTTCGCGCAGACCCCGCGCAGGCGGTAGACGATCTCGCCGTTGGCGAAGACGTTCAGGGCGCCGTCCTTGACATCCTTCTTCAGGTAGTCGGGCCACGTGTCCTTCTTCGTCACGCCTTTGAACTGCTCGGGCGAAAGCACGGTCGGCCAGCGCTTGGCGGCGACGATCTGGATGTCCTTCCTGTAGTCGAGGACGACGTCCGGGAAGCACTCCCACTGGATCAGGTCGACGAGGTGCGTCGTGACGTCGACGATGCCCTCGCCCTGCTGCTCGACGTCGAAGAACCACGCCGGGCGCACGAGCGGCGAGCCGCTGACGATCTTCGAGAAGTGGTGGACGCTCTCCTTGGTGACCGCCGGGTTCTCCGGCGTTCCCTTCTCCATCTGCCCGAAGACGGCCGGGATCAGCGAGAACTCCTTCTGGAGCATCGTCGTGATCTCGTAGCGCTCGGTCATGATGTCGTAGAGAAGGACCTTGTTCCTCTCGGCCGACGCGTAGGCCTCCAACAGCGTCGCGAAGCCCTTGGCATTGATTGCCATCGGCTTGTCGGCCAGCACGTTCAGGCCGGCGTCGACCGCGCTCTTGATGTACTCGATCTTCCGGCGGTTGTTGCCGGAGGTCACCACCACGTTGCCCTTCTTCTCGGCCAGCATGCGCTCGAGGTAGTCCGGGCCGCGGTACACCTCGGTCCTCCACGCGGTCGGCTTCTCGGCGCGCTCGTTGTAGGCCTTGATCTTCGCGAGGTGCGCGTCGAGCTCCTCGCCCGCGGGCGCGTAGACGTGCACCACCGGATCGACGTCCGGAACCATGGACTTCTGCACGAGCGCCGCGTGGAAATGCCCCGGATCGAGCGTGAGCAGCTTCACCTTCCCGCCTCCGCCGGTTCCCATCGTTCCGCAGGCCGCCAATCCGAGCGCCACCGCGCCCGCCGCCGTCATCGTCATTGCCTTCATGTGTCGTCTCCGGTTCAAGAGTTCACGGTTCACAGTTCACGGTTCACAGTTCACGGGTTTACGGTTCACGGGTGCGGCAGTCCGGGGGTTGGAAGCCATCGGGGCCTGGCCGTCCGAACCTCGGAACGTCTGAACCTCAGAACCGTTGAACCTCATATCGCGTACTTCGACCGCATCGTCTGTGTCAGGGCCGCGCTGGCCTCGGCGTCGCCGACGAAGTCCTCCTTCGCAGGGTCCCATTTCACCGGGCGGCCGAGCCGCATCGCGATGTGGCCGATGTTGCAGACGCCGCTCGACCGGTGGCCGATCTCGATCGGGCAGATGTTCTTCTTCCCCGTCTTGATGCAGTCGAGCCAGTTCACGTAGTGGTCGGGGCTGTCGTAGAGCTTCACCTTCGGCGAATCGAGCGGATCGAGGAACGCCGGGTTGCTGGCGTCGAGCGCCTTCAGCGGGCGCGTGCCGGTGGTGGGATCGCTCGCGGTCGCCTTCTGCGAGCCGCGGGAGACGAAGATCCAGCCGTCGGTGCCGATGAACTTGATGCCGTTGGGGTACTTGTCGCAGATGCGCAGCGTGACGCCGTTGGCGTATTTCATCTCGAGGCGGTAGGGGCCGTGGACGGTCCACAGGCCGCTGGTCGGAAACTCGCCCTTGCCGGAGATCTCGACGGGGCCGGTCAGCTCGGTGTCCATGCCCCAGTGGGCGATATCCATGTGGTGCACTCCCCAGCCGGTGATCATGCCGCAGCAGTACTGCTCGCAGCGCAGCCAGCCGGGCCGGCCGAAGCCCTTCTGCGGGTGGACGCGGTCCTCGGTGTACGGGACGACGGGCGTCCAGCCGAGCCACGCGTCGTAGTTGAGGTTCGCCGGCACGGGCATCTCGGCGGGGTTGCCGCCGGCGGGATCGGTCGGCAGGCCGACCTCGACCTCCTTGAGCGTGCCGATGCGGCCGTTGCGGACGAATTCGGCGGCCTGGCGGAACTGTTTCTGCGACCGCTGCTGGGTGCCGAACTGGATGATGCGGTCGGTGGAGCGCCCGGCGTCCCGCATGGCGCGGCCTTCGGCGTAGATGCGGCCGGCGGGCTTCTGGACGTAGACGTGCTTGCCGGCCTTCACGGCGTCGACGGTCGGCCGCGCGTGCCAGTGGTCGGGCGTGCTGATCGTGACGGCGTCGATGTCCTTGCGCTTGAGCATCTCGATGTAGTCGCCGAAGACCTCGATGTCCGCTCCCGCCTTCTTGTTCTTCTTGCACCAGTCGTCGATGTGCTGCTTGCCGAGCTGCGCACGGGTGGAGTCGAGATCGCAGACCGCGACGTAGACGCCGCCGGCCTTCAGCGTGCCGGGGATGTCCGCATCGCGCGCGATCCGGCCGCAGCCGATGGCGCCGACCTGGATCCGGTTGCTCGGCGCGTCCGCGCCGAACACGGTCGAGGGAACGATGGTGGGAAAGGCGACGGCCCCGGCGGCCGCGGTGCCGGCCTTCAGAAAGTCGCGGCGCTTCAGCGATGAACTCTTCATGACCCGTCTCCTCCGGCGCCCGGGGTTGCGCTTGGTCGTCCTGGTCGGGCGCGCCATCCGGCCTTCGTAGCACGCCCCGCCCCGCCTGCGCAAGCCGCCGTCCGCCGGGAATCCCCCCGGCCCGCGCCCCGTCCTTGTCCCAAGGCTTACATCCAGCGATGCGGCCGCATCAAGGGTTGTAAGACCGGAAGCCGGGCGGAAGGGGGCGATGAACGGCATGGGGGGGCCGGGGGTGGAACGAACATCGGATCGTCGGACGGGGACGGATCAGATACGCTGCGATGGAGAACGGAGGACCGGCGGCATGATCACGGGGGCGGTGGCGGCAGCGGCAATGGCGGCGGCGAACGGGGCGGCGTGGACGTTCGACACCGGGCTGGACGGCTGGGCGCCCAACTCGCATGTCTCGCGCGTCGAGGCCACGAACGGAGTCGTCCGTTGCGCGACGGTCGACTGGGACCCCATGTTCATCCGGCGCGGCCTGAACCTGAACGCCACGCCGTGGCAGCTGGTCATCCTCCGCCTGAAGGCGAGCCGGGCCGGCGAGGGGCAGCTCTTCTGGACGGGCCAGACCACCGGCCGCCACAGCGGCTTCGAGCCCGAGAAGTCGACGCCCTTCACCGTCGCGGACACCGGCGGGTTCCAGGAGATCGTCCTCGCGCCGTTCTGGCAGGGCGAACGGACGATCCGCCAGCTGCGCCTCGACCTGTTCGACGACACCGCGTTCGAGATCGATTCGATCCACGTGGTCGACTGGAGCGGCGGGAGACCGCCGCGAACGGACGCCTACGAGTGGACCTTCGGCTCCGACCTCTCCGCCTGGCGCCCTCATCCGTCCATCACGGACCTGTACGCCCCGCCGCTGAACCTCGACGTGAGCGGCCGGGGGTGGGCGGCGGTGGCGATCGACGCGGCCGCGCCGGGCCACGCCTCGCTGCTGTGGAGCCCGGCCGGCGGGCGCGGCGGGGAGGATTTCGATTTCGAGATCCGCCCGGGGCGGCACACCTACAACCTCGAGCTGACCGGCGCCCCCGGATGGACGCGGCTGGCGGCGCTCGGACTGCGTCTCCCGGCGGACGGAACCGCGCGTCCCGTGTCGATGCGCATCGCCGCGGGACCATCGGGCCCCGCCGAATTCACCACCGACTACCTCGGCGCCGAGGATGCCCTGTCCCGCCCGGGGACGCCGATCCGCATCCTTGCGCTCGTCCGAAACCTGGGCGGCGGAGCCTCCGAGGCCGCCATGGCCCGGCTGACGCTGCCGGCGGGGCTCGCGCCCGCCGGGGGAGTCGCAGCCGACATCCCTTTGCCGCGGCTGGAGTACAACGAGCAGGCGGAGCTGCGGTGGAGCGTCCTCGCAGCGGCGCCGGGCACGTATGACGTCGTCCTGGCCGCCCCCGGTCTGGCGGCCACGACCGGACGGGTGACGATCGGCAAGGCCCCCGAGGGCGCCGGGAAGGCGACGGACGGAGTTCCCGCGCCGCGGCCCGTGGCGACCGAGGTCGAGATCTGCGCCTACTACTTCCCGGGCTGGAACACGGATGCGAAGTGGGACTGCATCCGCCGCGTCGCGCCGGTCCGCAAGCCGGCGCTGGGCTACTACGACGAGGGCAACCCGGAGTGCGTCGACTGGCAGATCAAGTGGGCTGTCGAGAACGGCATCTCGACCTTCCTCGTCGACTGGTACTGGCAGGCCGGCTCGCGCCATTACGAGCACTGGTTCGACGCCTATCGGAAGGCGCGCCACCGCGACCGGCTCAAGGTTGCGATCATGTGGGCCAACCACAACGCGCCGGACACCCATTCGGCGGAGGACTGGCGGACCGTCACACGGCACTGGATCGAGTCGTACTTCACGCTTCCGGCCTACCAGAGACTGGACGGGAAGCCGGCCGTCTACCTCTGGGATCCCCGGAACATCCGCCGCGACGTAGGCGGGTCGGACACGGTCCGCGCGCTGCTGGCCGAGTCCCAGGCCATGGCGAAGGCCGCGGGGCACGCCGGCATCACGTTCGTCGCGATGAACGGCGACTTCTCCGCGTCGGAGATGAAGCGCTGCGCCGACGAGGGCTACGCCGCCACGACGACCTACCACGAATGGGGGACCCGCGGACAGGGCGCGAAGCGGGCGCGCTACGAGCACGTCGTCGAGGACGGCCCCGCGGCATGGACGCGGAAACTCGCGGCCTCGGCCCCGATGGCCTACCTGCCGCTGGTCGACACGGGCTGGGACTCGCGTCCGTGGCACGGGGACAAGGCCCGGGTCATCGAAGGCCGAACCCCGGAGCTGTTCCGGAAGCTCCTGGAGTCGGCGCGCGACTTCGCCCGGACGAACGGGATCCGGACCCTCGTGCTCGGCCCGCTCAACGAATGGGGCGAGGGCAGCTACATCGAGCCCAACCTCGAGTATGGCTTCGCGATGGTCGAGGCCGTCCGCGCCGTGTTCGGGAAGGGCGATCCCGCCGGCTGGCCGGTCAACCTCGGCCCGCGGGACGTCGGACTCGGCCCCTACGAGTACCCGCAGCTTCCGCCCGCCACCGCGTGGACGTTCGACGGGCCCGCGCGGGACTGGAGCACGATGATGGGCATCGTCGACCTGGAGGTTTCCGGCGGCGCGCTCCGGTTCCTCACGACGACCCGCGATCCTGCGCTGCAGATCCAGACCCGCGGCCTCCGCGCCCGGGATTTCACGAAGGCCGTCCTGACCCTCCGCATCTCCGACGCGGGCGCCCCGTCGGCGCGCGGCCAGATCTTCTGGTCCGCCGATGCCGCCGCGATGACGGAATACACAAGTCTTCCCTTCGACCTCCCGGCGGACGGGGCGCCGCACACCGTCACGATCGACCTTTCCTCCAACCCGCGCTGGCGCGGGCGCATCACGACGATGCGGCTGGACCCGTGCGCCGTGCCCGGCGCCCGCGTGGCGATCGAGGAGTTCGCGCTCAGGCGCTGAAGGGTGCGGGGGGAAGCAGCCGCGGATCAGTATTCCAGCTTCGACGTTCCGGTGAGCCGCTTGCGGAAGACCCAGTAGGTCCAGCCCTGGTAGAGCAGGACGATCGGAACCATCGTGCAGGCGACGATGGTCATGACCTTCAGCGTGTAGGGGGTCGAGCTGGCGTTGTAGATCGTGAGGCTCCACGCGGGATCCAGCGACGAGATCATCACGTTCGGGTACATCGCGCGGAACGCGGAGACCGTCAGCACGACGATGGTGACCGAGGTGAGGCCGAACGCCGCGCCCGGCTTCCGCACGAGACCCGAACCCACGAGCGCGACGGCCGCCAGCGCCGGCAGGATGTAGGCCACGGCGCCCCCCTTGAACAGGCCGGTCTGTTTCCACGAGAACGCCAGGAAGCAGACCGCGACCAGGACCGCGAGCGTCCACAGGCGCCTCGAGGCCGCCTCCACCCGGTCCAGCACCGGCCCGCTCACGCGCAGGCGGAGAAAGCTCGCGCCGTGGAACAGGAAGAGAAGCACGAAGGCCAGGCCGGCCACGACGGAATAGGGGTTCAGCAGGCCGAGGAAGGTGCCGGTGTAGGTCTTGGTCTGGTCGATCGGAACCCCCCGGAGCAGGTTGCCGACGGCCACGCCGAAGATCAGGGCGGGCAGCAGGCTGCCGACGAAGATGGCCCAGTCCCAGCCGGCGCGCCACGCTGCTCCCGGGGCCTTGCTGCGGAACTCGAAGGCGACGCCGCGCAGGATCAGGCCCAGGAGCACCAGCAGCAGCGCCAGGTAGAAGCCGCTGAACATTGTCGCGTACCAGTGCGGGAAGGCCGCGAAGATCGCCCCCCCCGCGGTCAGCAGCCAGACCTCGTTGCCGTCCCAGACCGGTCCGATCGAGTTGATCACCATGCGCCGCTCGCGGTCGTCGCGTCCGACGAACGGAAGCAGCATGCCGACGCCGTAATCGAAACCCTCCAGCAGGAAATACCCGCAGAAGAGGATCGTGACCAGGATGAACCACACCGTGTTGAGTTCCATGATCCTCTCCTCAGGCTTCCTGCGCCTCGATCGCGGCCGGGCCCATGCGGGCGTACTTCTTGAGGAGCCAGACATCCGCGACCATCAGCGCTCCGTACAGCAGGGTGAAGGCGACCAGCGAGAAGAGAACCTCGCCGGCCGTGACCGCGATCGAGAGGCCCTGGTCCACGCGGAGCAGGTCCTGGACGATCCACGGCTGGCGGCCGATCTCGGTCATCATCCATCCGGCGCTGTTGCCGATGTAGGGCAGCAGCACCGCCCATACCAGGGCCGGCAGGAGCCAGCGCGGCGGCGCCGTCGCGCGGTTGCGCGAGACCCGGAGCGCGGCCACGGCGAGGACGAGCATGAGAAGCCCCGCGCCCACCATCACGCGGAACGACCAGAACGTCACGGTCACCGGGGGGATGTAATTGCCGGGGCCGTGCTTCGCCTCGGCCTCCTTCTGAAGGTCCTTGATTCCGCGGATCTCCCCGTCGAGCCGGTTGTAGGCCATCAGGCTGAGCATGCGGGGGATGCGAACCGCGACCGTGTTCGTCTGCGCCTTCTCGTCGATGGCGGCGAAGAGGGAGAGCCCGGCCGGGGACTCGGTCTCCCAGAGCGCCTCGGCGGCGGCCATTTTCATCGGCTGGTGGCGCACCACGCGGCGACCCTGCTCGTGGCCGACGGCGATGGTCGCGAGGATGCCGATCAGGGCGTACACCGCGGCGGCCCGGAAGGAGCGACGGAAGAACTCGAGGTCCGCCACCCGCTTCCGCCACAGGTGCCAGGCGCTGACGGCCAGCACGAAGAAACCGGCGGTCGAGACCGCGCCGAAGAAGACGTGAAGGAACTGCATCGGGAAGTGCGGGTTGCCCAGCAGCGCGAAGAAATCGGTCATCTCGGCCCGGCCGTTGCGGACGGCATAGCCGACGGGCTCCTGCATCCACGAGTTGGCCAGAAGGATCCAGACGGCCGAGACATTGGACCCGATCGCGACGGCCCACATGCAGGCGGCATGGACCTTCCGGCTGAGCTTCTCCCAGCCGAAGACCCAGAGGCCGAGGAACGTCGACTCGAGGAAGAAGGCCAGCAGCGCCTCCACCGCGAGCGGCGCGCCGAAGACGTCGCCAACGTAGCGGGAGTACTCCGACCAGTTCATGCCGAACTGGAATTCCTGGACGATGCCGGTCGCGACGCCCATGGCGAAGTTGATGAGGAAGAGCTTGCCCCAGAACTTCGTCATCCGCTTGTAGGTCTCGTCCCCGGTGCGGACGTACATCGTCTCGAAGAGCGCGACGAGGATCGACAGCCCCAGCGTCAGCGGGACGAAGAAGAAATGGTAAACCGTCGTCACGCCGAACTGCCAGCGCGCCAGCGTCAGTGCATCCATGGTCCGCTCCATCCCCCAGGGAAAATGGGTCAGTTACTATACGGCGGAATGCCCCGATTTCAAACCGTCCGCCGACTGTCCTGGGACCCGGCCCGGAACGCGGAACCCGGAACCTCCGGCCGGATCCCCGCCTTCTACCTCGCCCGCGAGTGGTTCAGGAGCCACTCGTACACGGCGGGGTTGTCGTAGGTGGCGGTCCAGGAATCGTGCTGGGCCTCGGGGTAGACGGTGAGCTCGACCGTGCCGCCGGCCTTGCGGAGGGCGTTGACCATCTTCTCGGATTCGGCGAGGGGGACCACCGGGTCCTTCGCACCGTGGAACACCCAGGCGGGCACCCGCTTCATCGAGCCGACGGTGAACGAGCGGCCTCCGCCGCAGATCGGAATGACGGCGGCGAAGCGGCCGGGGTTCTCGCTGGCCAGCCGCCACGTCCCGTAGCCGCCCATGCTGAGCCCCGTGCAGTAGACGCGGTCGGCATCGATGCGGTGCTTCGCCTGGACCTCGTCGAGGAGGGCGACGAGGGTCAGCATCTGGCGGGTGCTTTCCCACCAGTCGTTGCTCGGGCACTGGGGGGCGACCACGACGAACGGGAGGTTGGTGCCCGAGGCGATGCGCTTCGGGGGACCGTGCTTCTTCACGGCGTCGAGGTCGCCGCCGCGTTCGCCGGCGCCGTGGAGGAAGAGAAGCAGCGGCCAGCGGCGCCCGGTGTCGGCGGCATAGCCGTCGGGGAAGGAGATCCAGTAGCGGCAGGACAGGGATTCCCTCCGTTCGACGTCAAGGGCCCCGGCCTGCAGGGTCACAGGACCCTCCGCGCGTCCGGCGCACACCGCCAGCCCCGCCGCAGCCAGCACCGCGGCGCCGAGTCGATTCCCGTTCCAAGGCATGTCCGTTCTCCCGTGTTCACGATGCGACAAGGGTCGCGGTTTTGCGGCCGGAGATCAAGGATCAGAAAGCGCGCCCCGCCTCGCGCCGCAACTCCTCGCCCGGCTCCGGGCCCGCGCCGTCCATCGGGGGCGGACGGCCCCCCGGCGGGGGCGGAGCCCGGGTCGGGCCGCCGGGGGCGGCGGTCCCGGGCTGCGGAGGGGCCGCGGTCGGCGCGGCGGAGCCGCCCGCGGGGGCCGGATCCTCCGCCGCGGCCGGCGGCTTGCGCCAGAACCTCCACGAGAAGAGGGATCCGCCGGACATGCGCCGGACCTTGGCCTGCAGGGACGCGAGCCGGTCGGCCGGATAGCCGTCGCGTTCGAGCAGGGCGAGCGTTTCGTTGGCCAGGTACGGCTTGTCCGCCATCGCGGCGATCTCCACCCGCATGGCGCGGGCCAGGAAGACCGGATGCGCGGCGAGCAGCCGGGAAAGGAGGTTGCTGCCGCTCTCGCGGCGAAAGGGCTCCGTTCTCTGGTAGAGGAGAGGGTTGTCGCCCTGGACGGCATGGCCGAAATGGGACTGGATGAATCCGACCTTGTAGTACCGCGCCGCGATTTCGAGGTTGATGGCCGGGGCGTTGCTCACGTTGCAGTGGGAGAGCTGGCCGATGTCGCCGAACGGGTAGGCAAAGACGTCGGCCTCCGCGGGACGCTTGAGCTCCCGGACGATGGCCCTGCGGCTCTCCCCGTATTCCCGGAGCAGTCGGGCCCGGAACTCCTGATCCGTCTCATTCCGGGCGGCCTCCGGAACCCAGAGGCAATTGGCCAGCGGATGCACGATGAAGCCCCCGGCCGAGGCGGGCCGGGGGTCGTGGCCGTCGTACGCATGGCTGCTGAAGTGCCACGTGCCCTGATCCGCGCAAGCCCGCAGGGCCTCCCATCCGGCGATGAAGGGATGGTTCTCCGCGACGTAGCCGACGGGAACATGCATGGTCATCGGCACATCCAGGTCGCGGCCGAGCGGCGTTCCGTGTCGCATCGCATCGCGCCGGGCGTCGTCCCACGTGATGCAGGCGATCCGCATCGGCACGTGGCGGGAAAGATCCTGCGGAGCCGCCGTCGAACCGAGGACCGCGGGCAGGTCATGGGCGGAGACGAACCGGTAGCCCGCGGCCCGGAGGGTCTCGATGTGCTCGCGCACGAGACGAACCGACGGGATATCGGTCCAGTCGCTCTCCCCGAGTCCGTGGTACAGCAGCACGGCCGCGGCTCCGGAGGCGCCGGCGCGTTCCAGGCGTTCGAGGCACGCCAGGGCCTCGTTGAACCGGCCGAACGTGGCCTCCAGACGGGCCTCCAGGTAGGCCAGGTAGGAATCCTCGGGGTTGAACTCGCGGATGCGGGCGAGCCAGCGGCGGGCCTCGTCGCGCCGGGCGGTTGCCACGCAGACCTCGAACAGTCCGCGGCAGGCGCGGAGATTCTGGGGATTGTACTCACGGAGCGTCGTTTCGAACGCCGTCCGGGCCTCGGGCCAGTTGCGCTCCTCGATGTACAGTTCGCCCAGAAGAAGACGCACATCGACGTCGTAGGGCTGCGTGCCCAGGTAGCCCCGGACCAGGTCCACCGCTGCCCGGATCGGGAAGCGGTCCGGCTGAACCTCGTGGAGTCCGGACACGAGATTGGAGGCCCGGAATGCGGCCCGGGCCTTCTTCCGGGGATCCTTTTCCACGGCCAGGATCTGCTTCAGATGGCCGAGCGCCTCCTCGCGGCGTCCGCAACTCTCGGCGACATCGGCGAGGACATACAACGCCAGCAGGGTTCCGGGATGTCGCTCGAGATGGGCCTTGGCGTCCCGGACGGCCTCATCGTCGCCGGTGGCGTACGCGCGGGATGCGATCTCCCGCATCTCGGCGTCGGGATCCCCGGGCCGGTCGCGACGCACGCGCGCCCACAGGCGGGCGGCCTCGTCGTAGTCCCGGTTGGCAAACAGGGCAGCGGCCAGTTCCCGCCGGAAGTCGGCGCGGTCCGGGTGCCGGGCGGCGAGGTCGCGCATCGTCGCGGTGGCCTCCGCGACATGGCCGAGCCATCGGTAGATCCGCGTCCGCTGAAACAGGATCTCGATGTCGTCCGGCGACAAGGCCATGGCACGGTCAAAGGACTCAAGGGCGGGCCGGAGCTCGTTGCGTGAGGCGTAGAGTCCCCCGAGCCACACGTGGGGCTGCGGGATGTCGCCCACGGCGGCGCGGTAATGGGTCCAGAGGGCGGCGGCCTCATCGGGGCGCCCCGCCTTCCAGTGAAGAAGGCCGAGCGCTTCCCACAGCCGGGGTATGTCCGGTGTCTCCAGGATGGCGGACTGCAGCCGCGCCATGGCCCCGGCCGTATCGCCGGCGACGTCGAGGGCGACGGCCTCTCGGATCGCGGCGGGATCGCCGGCCAGGGCCGAAACCGCCCGGGGCGGGGGCGCCTCGAAGGTTCCGTCGGGTGCGTCCTGGGCCGGTTCATCACGATGCGCCTCGTAGGCCGGCGCAGTCATGGCGGCCAGCCACGATAGACAGGCGGGAAGAACCAGCCAGGCGGAATCGAGCCGGATGCCCCTCATCTTCTCTCCATGCGCACGGTTGGCGGCCCCGTCAACCGTAGCGGAAGCTACTCCGGCCGATGAACTCCCGCAAGATGGACGTCGGGGGGACATGGCCGTAGGGGAGGGACAGGAAACTGTCGAGGAACGTCATGAGCCGCCGGGCCTCGGCGTACTGGGCATGGTAGGGCTTCACCTCCTTCAGCAACGGTTCGGCCAGCAGCTTCAGGACGGCCAGCTCGTAGTCCAGAGCCGAGTTGAAAGCGGCCTCGGCCTCGTTCTGGAAGGGGAAGATCCACCGTTTCTCGCCGCGGCGGACGCTGGGCCACATTCCAAGCGTCTTCAGCGCGTTGTGTCCGCGGAACTGGTGATCGCGCACGAGGCGGCGCAGCAGGCGGTTGTCGGTGGTGGCGATCCGGTTGTGCTCGTCGAGATTCAGCTGGGTCAGGGCGCTGACGTAGAGCCGGAAGATGTGGGGCGCGGGCACCGCGGAGCCCAGGCGGGGGTTGAGACAATGGATGCCCTCGACGATCACGAGCTGGTCCGGAGCAATCCGCATCGTGCGGCCGTGGAATTCGCGCCGTCCCTCGGCGAAGTTGAACGAGGGCAGCTCGACTTCGTCCCCGGCGTCCAGCCGGCCGAGGTGCTCGTTGAACAGGGCGAGGTCGACGGTTTCCACGTGTTCGAAATCGAGGTCTCCGGCCTCGTCCCGCGGCGTGCGGTCGCGGTCGACGAAGTAGTCGTCCACCGAGATCGAAACGGGGCGGAGCCCGTTGACCCGCAGCTGGACGGACAGCCGCTTGGCGAAGGTGGTCTTGCCCGAGGACGAGGGGCCGGCGATGAAGATCCAGCGCACGCCCGGCTGGCGCTCGAGGATGCGATCGGCCAGGCGCGCGATGGTCTTCTCGTGCAACGCCTCCGCGATCCGGACGATGTCGTCGGCCTGGCGCTCGGCGATCAGGCGGTTGAGGTCGCCGACGGTGCGCAGCCCCAGGATCCGCCCCCATTCTTTGTGTTCGGCGAAGATGCGGAACAGGAACGGCTGCGGGTCGAACGGGGCCAGGGCGGGGGCCCGGGCGCGGTCGGGGAACTGGAGCACGAACCCCGGGGGGTGCGGGATCAGGTCGAAGTGCCCCAGGGCGCCCGTCCGGTCCGCCAGCACGACGTGGGCGAGATCGGTGAAGCCGCCGCAGTCGTAGACGACGACCTTCGGCGGGTTGCGAAACCGGAGTAGGTCGTACTTGTCGTGCTGGCCCGCCTCCTCGAACCGCCGGAGGGCTTCGGCGAAGGCGATCTTGCGGCGCTCGATGGGGAGGTCGCGCGCCACCAGGTCGCGCATGCGGTCGCGCACGCGGTCCAGCGCGCCGTCGGCGAGGCGTCCGCCGCCGCCGGCCGCGAAGGTGCAATAGAATCCGTAGCCCAGCGAATGTTCCACCGCGAACCGCGCGCCCGGGTAGAGTTCGTGGACCGCCTTGGCGAGCAGGAACGCGACGGAGCTCCGGTAGATCCGCCACCCGCGGCCGTCGCACATCGTCAGCAGCGTGACGTCGCTGTCGATCTCGAGCGGGTACGAGAGCGTCACCACCTCGTTGTTGACCAGGGCGCCGAGCCAGGCGAGACCGTCGGGGGCGGCCAGGCGGGCGCAGAGCGCGCGCACCGGCGTTCCGGCGGGCAGCTCGAAGGGTTCCCCGCCCTGCAGGCGGATGGAAATGGCGCGCGTCGGATCGAGGCTCATGGGGAGGGCCTCCGGCGTGTGCTTCGATCGCCCGGCGTCACCGGATGCCGAGCGTCGGATTCGTCTGCTTGCCCTTCGGCACGAACGAACGGTTCCATTTCTTGTCCCAGATCATCGAGAGGTCCACGCGTTCCGCATGGCCGTCGCAGTGGCTCATGGCGATCGCCTTGCGGTGACGGTCGAGAATCCAGTTGCTGGCGCCGGCCAGGTTGGCCGGCCACGTGACGGTGAGGACCGGGCCCGTCTCGTACCAGCAGCCGTCCATGAACGCCGGCGTGCTGGAATCGGGTTGCGACATGAGGTGGAAGTCGTTGGTCGTGGACGTCGCAAGGACGACCAGATGCGAGTTGATGGCGATGCTCCCGACCCATCCGTTGAACGTCCACGCGCGGTCCAGGCTGCCCTTGGCGCTGTTGGCGCGGACCGCATTGGGGCACAGGCGCGCCTCGGCCCGCAGGCCGAGGCCCATGAAGCGGTCGAGCGCGGCCATCCAGTGGCCGGTGGTGTCGGGCCGGATGGTCTGGTTGCGGTTGGCGCCCGCGTACTGGCTCAGGGCCTTCGCATGCTGCCCGACGTTGTTGATGCAGTGCAGGTCCTTGGCCCGGGCCATGGCCCCCGTCAGCGCCGGCAGCAGGACGCCGATCAGGATGCCGATGATCGCCACGACGACGAGCATCTCAACCAGCGTGAACCCACGGCGGTTTGGCAGTTTCATGCGACACCATCCCCATCGGGGCACCCGTCCAACCCCATCCCTATCCTACCACCGTCCGCTCCGGCCGTCCACGGAACGCCCGCGCCCGACGGTCGCGCAGGCTGTCACTTTCCGCCCGGCCGCCGGATTCCGAAGGCGCGATCCGCGGTGTCGAGGTAGGCGCGCCAATCCTCGAGCGTCAGGTTGTGCTTGCCCTCGCGGATGTGATAGGCGAGGCCGTCGCCGCGGAGCGGGGTGCCGATGGGGGGCATCTCCGTCGCGCCGAGCCCCTTCTTGCCGAACAGCGCGTAGACCGGCGCGGCGTGGACGCAGCCGAGGAACTCGCCGCGAGGGTCCGCCCACAGGTCGCCCTCGGCGCTGCCGACATGGACCCAGCGCGGCGCGACGAGGCCGATGAGCATGTGGTGATCGACCGGCAGGTCGTCCTCGCGGTTGTCGTACGCCTTGAAGTTCGCGTTGAACCAGTACGGGAAGCCCCGGTTGATGTGGGCGACCGATTCGCGGCCCTCGAAGCGCCGGCGCAGGAGGTTCGCCCCGCCGCAGCCGGACTCGTTGACGCAGGCCAGCCCGAACCGCTCGTCCTGCGCCGCGGCCCACAGCGCGGTCTTGCCGCCGCGCGAATGGCCGATCACGGCGACCTTGCCCCGCGCGATGTCGGGATCGGTCTCCAGGTGGTCGAGAATGCGGCTGGCGCCCCAGGCCCACGCCGAGAGCGCCGCCCACGCGTCCGCCGCCGGCGCTCCCCCGTCGAAGAGCGCGCGCACGCCCTCGGCGTAGCCGTCCTTGCGGTCGGGATCGATCTCGCCGACCTGGAAGGCCGCGGTCGCATAGCCGCGGCCGAGGATCTCCTCCGCGGGCCAGAAATCGCTTCGAACGGCGCGGGTCGGATCGATGTTGGTCGCGCCGCGGTTGCAGATCAGGATGAAGGCCGGAACCGGCTTCGGCGCGTGGTTCGGAACGAACAGCGAGGCGTGGAAGGCCAGCGATCGTCCGCCGTGCGTCGCGGTGAACTTCACCCGCTTGAGCGTCGCGGTTCCATCGATGGCCGCGGCGTTCACCTCGAGGACCTCGGACCGCACCGCGCCCTTCGCGGCGGCCGCGGGGGGCACGCGCCCGAACACGTGGGTCCGGAAGAGCTCGAGAACCTCCGCGCGGCGCGCCGAGGTCCACCCCTCCTCCGACGTCACGACCCGTCCGTCCGCCGTTTTCAGCGGATCCGGAAGCGTGTAGGCGGGCATGCCCGGCGGATCGGGCGCGAACAGACGGGACTCTGCGACGGCGGGGACGGCGGCCATGGCGGACGCTATCACGGCCGGTGCGAGCGGTGCGATCGGATTCATGATCGGCTCCCGGGTTGAGAACGCTGCTCGGGGGAGCATCCAACGGATGCCCCCCCGAGTTCAAGCCCGAGCCGGTCGTGCCGGAGGCCGGCCCCGGGACGCCGGCGCGCGCCCCGGGGCCCGGATCGCCCGGGTCAGCCGATGGCCTCCGATCCCTTCTCGCCGGTGCGGATCCGGATGCACTCGGGGAGATCCATGATGAAGATCTTCCCGTCTCCGATCTTCCCGGTCCGCGCGCCCTTGATGATCGCGTCGACCGTCGGCTGCACGAAGCTGTCGTTGACCGCGATCTGCAGTTCGACCTTCTTCAGCAGGTTGATCTCGGTCTTCGCGCCGCGGTAGGACTCCTCGAATCCCATCTGCTGGCCGCAGCCAATCACGTTGAGCGCGGTCATCTTGGTCACCTTGGCCTCCACGAGGGCGGCCTTCACGTCCGTCAGCTTCTCGGGCTGGATTACGGCGATGATCATTTTCATGTTCGTTCCCTTTCGTCGTGGGGTTCGCTTACTTCGTCAGGAAGCCTTGGAAATCGGGATAGGCCTCCATGCCGTGCTCGCCGAGGTCGAGGCCGAGGATCTCCTCCTCGCGCGTGACCCGCAGGCCGATCGTGGCCTTCAGGACCGCGAAGATCGCCAGCGCCGCGACGAAGCAGAACGCGCCGTAGGCCAGGACGCCGATCGCCTGCACGCCCAGGCTCTTGCCGGTGCCGAAGATCCCGGCGGCCAGCGTACCCCAGATGCCGCACACCAGGTGCACCGAGATCGCGCCGACGGGGTCGTCGATGCGGATCCGGTCGAAGAAGAGGACCGCGAAGACCACGAGCACCCCCGCCACGCCGCCGATCAGAACGGACTCGCCCACCGAGACCACGTCCGCGCCGGCGGTGATGCCGACCAGGCCCGCGAGACAGCCGTTGAGGACCATCGTCAGGTCCGGCTTCTTCTGCACGAACCACGAAGTCAACATGGCCGTCACCACCCCCGCGGCGGCCGCGATCGAGGTCGTCACGAGGACGAATGAAACCCCCGCGGCGTCCGCCGACAGCACGGAGCCGCCGTTGAAGCCGAACCAGCCGAGCCACAGCAGGAAGACGCCGATCGTCACCATCGGCAGGTTGTGACCCATGATGGGCTTGATCCCGCCGTTGACGTACTTGCCCAGCCGCGGACCCAGGAGGATCGCCCCGGCCAGCGCGCCCCAGCCGCCGACGGAGTGGACGAGCGTCGACCCGGCGAAGTCGTGGAAGCCCATGTCGTTCAGCCAGCCGAGCCCCCACTTCCAGGATCCGGCGATCGGGTAGATGAACGCGACGTAGATCGTCGAGAACAGCAGAAAACTGCTGAGCTTGATGCGCTCGCACACGGCGCCCGACACGATCGTCGCGGCCGTCGCGGCGAACATCCCCTGGAAGAGGAAGTCCGTCCAGTACGTGTAGCCCACGTTGTACCCGCTGGTCCCCCCGTTCTCCGGCATCGAAAGGCCCAGCCCGGAGAAGCCCAGGAACTTGCCCGCGATCCAACTGTCGCCGGGATACATCAGGTTGAATCCGATGACGGCGTACGTCAGAAGGCCCAGCGCGGGAATCAGCGTGTTCTTGAACAGGATGTTCACCGTGTTCTTCGCCCGCGTCAGCCCGGATTCCACGGTCGCAAACCCCAGGTGCATGATGAACACCAGGAACGTCGAGACCATCATCCAGACGTTGTTGACCGTGAAGCCCTCGACCGAGATCTTCGGGGCCTCGGGAGCCGGCGCCTCCGCCACAGCCGCCGCGGGCGCCGCCACGGGCGCCGCATCCTGCGCGGACGACACCAGCGACCCCGCGAGGAGTAAGCCGAACACCAACGACCACGCCCACTTTCCTACCCGTTCTCTGTTCATGACCCTTTCTCCGTGTCTCGGTCGATTGTCCATGCCTCGAATGCATCCATCACGTCCAAGCCCGTGCCCGGAACGCACCGCAGTCTCGACCGGGCAGATAGCAATCGCGATGCCAAGACGAGCGGACAGAACCGACAATATTAATGTAAGCACTTTATTTACATGCGAGTACATCAATAATAGGCGAGACACACAAAAGGCATCTGTCAGCACTATAAGTACAAACATGGTATTATTGGATTTATACCATACAAGATTGTATCTACCATAGTGTGATACTACGAGTCCGTCGACAAGATGTGGGGTGGGGCGAAGGGCAGGGCGCCGGAGACCGGCGTCGGGAGACGAGGGGGGGCAGGCCGGCTGAGGGGGCTACGAGAACGAGACCCTGGGGACCTCGCGCTCGACGGCGTTCGTGATTTCGAAGAACGCGGCCGGCTGGAAGCTGAACATGCCGGCCAGGAGGATCGCGGGGAATCCCTCCCGGTAGGAGTTGTACGCCCGGACCGCCTCGTTGAATTGGCCGCGGGAGGACGCGATGACGTTCTCCGTGTTCGCCAGTTCGCCGGACAGTTGCATCATCGTCTGGTTGGCTTTCAGGTCCGGGTAGGCCTCGGCCAGCGCGAACAGGCGGCCGAGCGTGGCGCCGAGCTGACCCTCGGCCCCGCCCAGGGCGGCGAGGGCTTCCGCCGAGGGATCCGCCGCCGCCTTGGATCGGGCGTCGACGGCCGTGCTCCGGGCGTGAATGACGGCGTCGAGGGTCTGCCGCTCGTGGGCGAGGTAGCCCTTGGCGGTCTCCACGAGATTCGGGATCAGGTCGTGGCGCCGCTTGAGGGCGACGTCGATCTGGGCGAAGGCGGCCTTCCACGCATTGCGGAGACGGACCAGCGTGTTGTAGACGCCGATCACCATCCCGACGAGCAGTCCCGCGACCACGACCATCACAAGAAACGGCAGCATGGCGGTGTCCTCCGCGCAGAGGGTAGCGTCCCGCAGTCCGAATACAAGGGGGATCGGCCGCGGAGCGCCGGGGCTCAGCGGAGGACCAGCTCGCGGAACGCGTAGGGGATCTCGGAGATGATGTCGCCGGCCACCATGCCGCTCTGGGACGCGCGCCAGGCGGCCATATCCCCGGCGCGGCCGTGGAGGAAGACCCCGGCGCGCGCGGCATCGAGCGGGGCGATGCCCTGGGCCAGGAGCCCGGCCAGGAGCCCGGCGAGCACATCACCGCTGCCCCCGCGGGCCATGCCGGGGTTGCCCGTCATATTGATGAAGGCGGAGCCTTCGCGCGTCGTGACGATGGTCCCCGCGCCTTTGAGGACGACCAGGGCGCCGGTGAGCGCGGCGGCCGCGCGCGCCGAGCCGACCCGGTCCGCCTGGACCCCCGCCGCATCGCGCCCCAGCAGCCGGCCCATCTCCCCGGGGTGGGGGGTGACGATGACGGTGCTCCGGGCGCTGCGGATCAGCTTCGGCTCGTCGGCGAGCACGTTGAGGGCGTCGGCGTCCAGGATCAGGGGAACGGGGCACTTCTCGACGAGGGTCCGGACGAGGGCCTTCGACTCCGGGTGAATCCCCAGACCGGGGCCGGCAAGGACGGCGTCGAACGTCGCCAGCCGCGGCAGCCAGGGGTCGAGCGCGGCGGCGGCCAGGGATCCCGAGTCCGTCTCGGCGCCCGCATGGACCATCGTCTCCAGCGACGCCCCGGCCACCACGGGCAGGATGGAGGCGGGGACCAGGGCGGTCGTGAGGCCGACCCCGGACCGGCAGGCCGCGCGGCAGGCCAGGCCCGCGGCGCCGGCGAACCCGCGGGCGCCGCCGATGAAGAACAGGTGTCCGTAGGTCCCCTTGTGCGACCCGCGCGCCCGGCGCGGAAGCAGCCGGCGCAGCTCCGTCGAGTAGATCATCTGGAGATCGGCGGCGGGCTTGAGCGCGTCCACGTAGGCCGGCGGAATGCCGATATCGGCGACCTCGACGGTGCCGACGAACTCGAGGGCCGCGGCGGCGGTGAGGCCGGTCTTCGGGAGGCCCATCGTGACGGTCACGTCGGCGTTGACCGCGTCGCCCTCGGCGATGCCGGTGTCGGCATGGATGCCGGAGGGGATGTCGATGGAGATCACGAAGGCATCGTTGGCGGCGGCGTTGATGTACTGGATGGCCCAGGCGACCGGGCCGCGGGGCGCCCCGTGGCTGCCGGTGCCGAGCAGACCGTCGATGAGAAAATCGGTTCCGGCCGGGTGGGCGATGTTATCCTCCCACTCCTCGCGCGTCGGGAATTCCTCGACGGTGATCCCGTCGGCGTGGACGTTCCCGAGGTGCTTGAGGGCGTCGCCCGTGACCTGGTTCTCGGCCCCGGCGATCCAGACCATGACCTCGAACCCCTGGTCCTTCAGATGACGGGCGGCGGCGAAGGCATCGCCGCCGTTGTTGCCGCGTCCGGCGAGAAGGATGGCGGAGGGGCTGTTCATGCCCGCGAGATCGGCGAAGTAGCGGGTGACGTCCGCCACGCCGCGTCCCGCGCGGTCCATCAGGTCATGGCCGGGAATGCCGGCCTCCTCGATCGTGCGGCGGTCGAGCTGGCGCATCTGGGCGGAGGTGACGATCTTCATTGGGACCCCATTGTCGCCGCGCCCGCCTCCGCGCGCAAGCCCGGCGGCCCGCCCCCAAGGCGCCGGCTAGGGCCTGGCCGAGAGGGACCGGGCCAGGGCGCTGCCCAGGGCGGAGCCGGAGCCGAGGAAACGGCTGGCGGCCAGGGGCGGATCGCCGCCTTCCAGGGCCAGGAGTCCGAGGGCGACGGTGGCGGCGGGCTCCGCGGTCAGGCCCATCCGCCGTTCCTTCTCGCGGAGGCTGAGATCCCTCGGGGCGAAGGGCACTTCGATGAACCCCTCCTTCAGGATACGGCGACCGACGATGGTGCCGCCGCGCACATCGGCGACCTGGAGCGTCTCCAGCCTGCCGGTGCGAAGCTCCACGGTCACTTCGCGGCCCTTCTGCGCCAGGAACGACCGGAGGAGATTCGTCTGCACACTGGCGAGGTCGGTCAGCTGGCTGCGCAGGGCCTCCACGGATGCGAGATCGGCGGCGAAGGCGGGATCCGCGGCGGCGCGGTCCACCTCCGACCGGGCGGTGGCGTAGTCGCCCTTCAGGACCCCGGACGCGACGCGGTCGGCCAGCGCGTCCAGCCGCTCCTGCGCAGCCTTGCGCTCGGCGTCCGCCTTCGCCTTGCGAAGTCGCGCGACCGAGGCCTCCCGCAGCTCCCGGGTCTCCTCCAGGAACGGCCCCTCGGGTTTCTCGAGCCGCCGCAGGGCCTCGTCGTACTGCCCGGTCTTCAGGGCCTCGTCCACGATGGAGCGGATCTTGTCCTCCGTGATGCCGCGCGCCCGTTTCTTCATGGCCGGCGCGGC
>CAYODK010000034.1:0-37299 GCA_964402695.1 uncultured Verrucomicrobiota bacterium | reverse complement strand
ACACAACCAGAGGGGCTGACACCCTCCCTCTACCGGACAGGCGCCCTTATTTGGGGTCGGACATGGGAGCCCGCCGTGCGACACCCTGAACAGACCGGGGCGCGGGCCCCGGTGTGACGGGACGAACGAGGCGCAAAGGAAGCGGGTTTCAGATCCGGACCCGGCCGGGGGTCGCATCCGACGACCCACGCGGGGTGTCGGTGTTCATTAAGTCCGACACTCCCCTACGTCGTGATGGCCGTGCCGGTACCCTTGAGGAAGTCCTTGTTCCTGTCGCCGATCCAGTAGCGCTCGCCGGCGATGCACCAGATGAAGTGGAGTTCCTCGTCCTGGCTGAACACGGGGTGGTAGTTGAGCAGCGGGATCGTGACGCTGTCGTTGGGGCCGACGGAGGTGACGAAGGTCTTGCGCTCCTCGTCCGCATAGACCTCCATCGCGCCGTGCCCCTTGGGGAAGAGGTAGATCTCCTCCTGGTCGGTGTGGTTGTGCGGCGGCCAGGCGCGGGTGCGGGGCTCGTAGATCGTGTAGCCGGCGATCAGCTTCTCCGCCCTCTCGGACACGTCGAACATCAGGAAGACGTCCTTGCCCTTCAGGTGGCGGATGCGGGACTCGTCCTTCGACACCTTCGCCCACTCGGCGAAGACCACCGGGTGCGTCCGCTCCGCCGGGGCCGTGAAGGCGAAAAGCATCGCGGGCGCGCCGCCGCGATTCGCAAGCACGTACGGCGCGCCGGCGGGCACGTAGAGCACGTCGTAGTGCGCCATCCGGAACTCCGCGCCGCCGACCTCGACCCCCGTCTCGCCGTCGATCGCGAAGAGCAGCAGTTCCCGCCCCGGATGCGCGACCGGGTCGGACACCGCGCCGGGGATCAGGTGATAGCTGCCGTGCGAGAGCATCGTCAGGTTCGAACTGTGCGCGTTGGAGCGCTGCCGGTAGACCACCTCGGCGTGCTCGGCCTTCACAAGGGTCGCGGGTTTGATGGCGTCCGTCATCGCACGTCCTCCGTCGGTTCGATCCGCTCCTGCCCTGCCGGGGCCTGCGGGGCGGGTCCCTTCGACGGGCCGAGCGCCGACCAGCCCATGAACAGCCCCACCGCGGTCAGCACGCCGAACACGATCCGCCGGAAGGCCAGGTCGTTGACCCGGTGGTGGACCCGGTTTCCGGCCCAGAATCCGAACACGGACACGGGGATCGCGATCAGCGTCAGGAGCAGGACGCGGCCGGGCATGGCGCCGCTGCCGGCCTTCTGCGCAACCAGCACCGTGTTCAGCGTCGTCCATACGAGGCACAGGGTCACCCGGAAGAGCGACTTGTCCGGGATGGCCCGCGTCGCGTAGATCACGAGCAGCGGTCCGCCGGTTCCGAACGCGCCGTGGATCGCCCCGGCCAGCGGGAGCAGGAACGCGGAGAGCATCCGCGCCCGCGGCGTGGCCTGCTTCGGCGCGGCGTTCGCGGCAGCCGCCGGTGCGAGGCCGTAGCGGATCAGACCCTCCACCCCGACCACGACAGCGAACCCGGCGAGGATGAGCATGAGGATGTCCTTCCGCAGGTTCGCGAACATCCAGATGCCCGGGGCAATGCCGAGGCCCATCAGCACGATGACGATCAGGAACTCGCGCCACACGATCTTCCGCCAGGACTCGATCACGACCAGCAGCGAAAGCAGCCCCCCCTGCACCAGGAGCACGGGGACCGCCGTCTCGATGCCGATCAGCATCGCCACGAACGGCATCGCCAGCACCGTGGCGCCGAAGCCGGTGATGCAGGACTGGAAGTGCGTGAGGAAGATGACGCCGAGCGCCAGCGCGAAGGCGACGGTTTCGTTCATGGCATCGTCTCGATTTCACGCGCCGCGGCGACCGCCTCGCCCTTCGCCATCAGCTCGTCCCGGGCCTCCTGCCAGAAGGCACGGACCTCGGGCGGGATGGTCGGCGCATCCTGGAACTCCGCCGTCACGAACGCCTCGGCCATCCGGCACGCGAGGTCCGGCGGGACCACCAGCTCCCCCATACAGAGACAGTTCGCGCCGTTGACGACACGGATCATACGGGCCGTCTCGACCGACTCGCAGCTGACCGCGCAGACCCCGCGGTACTTGCCCGCCGCGATGGAGGCGCCGGTGCCGCTGCCGCAGCAGTTGATCGCCAGCGGCGCGACGCCCTCCTGCAGCGCCCGCGCCACGCGCTGGCCGATGCTCGGGTATTTCACGAACTTCGCCGTGCCGTGGCACCCGACGTCGATGACCTCGTGCCCCAGCGCGCGAAGGTGCTTCGCGACGGCCTCCTTCAGCGCGAATCCCTTCACGACCGATCCGACGATGACCTTCACTCCGCCGCCCCCTTCCCGCGGGCCGCCATCTCGCGGCAAGCCTGCTTGATGTGCTTCACGCCGAACCCGTGCTTGTTGAAGAGATACTCCTCCGTCGCGACCTCGCCGAAGCGGTCGGGGACTCCAAGCCGCTTCACCGGTACGGGCCGCCACTCGCACAGGCTCTCGCACACCGCGCCGCCGAGGCCTCCGAGGATGCTCTGGTTCTCCACGGTCACAACGGCCCCCGTGCGCGCGGCGGATTCCGCCAGGGCATCGTGATCCAGCGGCTTGACCGACGGACAGTGCAGCAGGTCGACCGCGACCCCCTCCGACGCCAGCTCGTCCGCGGCCTGCAGCGCGAACGGGGTCATATAGCCGGTCGACACCAGCGTGACGGAGCCCCCCCGGCGGATCCGCACGACCCGGCCCGATGCGAAGGCGTAATCGGGGCCGAACACCTTCGGCTGCTTCATGCGGATCAACTGCAGGTAGACCGGCCCGACATGCGCCGCCGCCCAGCGCACGCAGGCGCGCAGCTCGTACACGTCGCACGGCGAGAGAACCGTCATGTTCGGCATCGCGCGCATGATCGCGAGATCCTGGAAGCACATGTGCGTGCCGCCGTTGGCGCCCGCGGTGATGCCCGGGGCGGTGCCGACGATCTTCACGTTGAGGTTCGCGTAGGCGACGCTGATCGTGATCTGGTCGTAGACGCGGCGGCTGGCGAAGCACGTGAAGCTCGCGCAGAACGGAATGCGGCCCTCCGACGCGAGGCCGGCGGCGACTCCGATCATGTTCGCCTCCGACACGCCGACGTTGAGGAAGTTGGCGGGATGCTTCGCCGCGACCGTCGGGTTCGTCCCCGAGGCCTTGCTCAGGTCGGCCTCGAGGCACATGACCGCGGGGTTCGCCTCGATCAGTTCGTTCAGCACCTCGCCGTAGACGAAGCGCATCTCCTTGTCGTGCAGGGTGTCGCTCATGGTCGGCCTCAGTAGGGAAGCGCGGCCTTCACCGCGAGGGAGTTGAGGAATTTCTCGTGCGTCGCCCGGTCGGGCACCTTGATGTTGTGGCTCTCGGGCTTGTTCTCGACCAGCGGGCAGCCCTTCGCCTTGATCGTGTGCGCGATCACCATCGCGGGCTTCCCGCGCACGGCTGCGGCGACGGTCAGGGTCGCGAAGATCGCGTCCCAGTCGTGGCCGTCCATCTCGAAGACCTCCCAGCCGAACGCGCGCCACTTGTCGCGGAACGGCTCGAGCGTGAGGAGGTCGTCGGTGAAGGCGTCGATCTGGAGCCGGTTGTAGTCGCAGATCGCCACCAGGTTGTCGAGCCTGTGATGCCCGGCGAAGAGCGCGGCCTCCCAGTTCTGCCCCTCGTTGCACTCGCCGTCACCGACGATACAGAACACCCGGTGGCCTCGGCCCGCCTGGCGCGCGGCGTAGGCGGCGCCGCAGGCGCAGGAGAGGCCCTGGCCGAGCGAGCCGGTGGTCATGTCGATGCCCGGCACGGAGCGCGCGTCCGCATGGCTGGGCAGGCGCGTGCCGTCGGCGTTGAGCGTGCCGAGCCACGAGGCCGGGAAGAAGCCGAGGTCCGCCAGCGCCATGTAGAGGACAGGCGCGCCATGGCCCTTCGAGAGCACGAGACGGTCGCGGTCTGCCCAGCGCGGGTTCGCGGGATCGACCCGCAGGATCCGCCGGTAGAGGGTCATCACGACCTCGACGAGGCTCAGGGCCCCGCCGAGGTGGCCGGATCCCGCCCGGCAGATCATATCGGTGATGATGTAGCGCCACTCCGCGGCGCGGCGGTCGAAGGCCGCCCGGTCGAACGTCGGATCATCCATGGTGCAATCCCCTCTTCCCTCTTCCGTCTTCCGTCTTCCGTCTCCGCCGCTACGCAAGCCTCGCGTACATGGATTCCAGGTCGGCGGCGGTCATCGGCCGCGGATTGTTGTTCAGGATCGGGTGCATGCTCTCGCGAGCGAGCCGCGGGAGGTCGTCCGCGTCGATCCCCGCCTCCCGCAGCGTGCAGGGCAGTCCGCCCATCCGCTTCGCCTCGCGGATGACCGCGATCAGGGCGTCCAGGCCGTCCAGCCCGGCGCCCCGCGCAAACGCCTCTATGCGGCCGTCCATCGCGGGGGCGTTCAGCCGGATCGCCTCCTCCAGCGTGAAGGCGCACGCCGCGCCGTGGGCGAGGTGATACCGCGCGGACAGCGGATACGAACAGGCATGGACCATCGCGGTTTTCGGCCGCTGGAACGCCGCGCCGGCGATCGTCGCGGCGAGGCTCATTTCCGCTCGGGCGGCGGCGTCGGCCGGCTCGCGAAGGACCCGCAGGAGGCTGGCGCAGATCCGGCGCGCGGCCTCGACGGCCAGCGCGTCGCAGATCGGCTGGTGGTTGCGCGACCAGTAGCCCTCGATCGCGTGCGAGAGCGCGTCGAGCCCGGTCGCCGCCGTGACCGCCAGCGGAAGGCCGTGCGTCAGCTCCGGGTCGACCACCGCGTGGCGCGGATAGAGCGCGTCGCCCGCGATCGGCCCCTTGACCCGCTTCTCGTCGTCGTTGAGCACCGCGATCGGCGTAACCTCGGAACCGGTGCCGGCGGTCGTCGGCACCGCGACAACACTCAGGCCCGGCGCACCGACGGGCGCTCCGCCGGAGTGGATCTCCCGGATGCCCGCGCCGACGCGCGGCGCGATCAGCGCGGCCGCCTTGGCGCAGTCCATCGCGCTTCCGCCGCCGACCGCGATCACGACATCGTGGGCCTCGACACGGAGCCGCGCCGCGAGCGCGTCCACGGTCGCGACCGTCGGGTCCGGCGTGACCTCGGCGAAGACCGGCGCGTCCGGGATCAGCGCGCGGACCGCCGTGAAGACCGGCAGTCGCGCGAAGCCGCGGTCCGTCACCCAGATCGGACGCTTCCCGAGCGCGGCGGCGACGGACGGAACCTGTCGCACGACGCCGGGACCGAACGTGATCGTCGTCGGCAGCGCAAACGTCCACGGGTTCATCGCGCGGGCCTCCATTGGTGCAGAGCCAGCGCGGCGGCGCCGAGGGCGCCGTTGGCGCGGCCGAGCGTCGACGGGACGATCTCCGCCTCGTCCCCGGCGTCGTCGAGACCGCGCGCGGTCTCGCGCACCGCCTCCATGAAGGGAAGCCCGGGATCGGCGAGCGGGCCGGCAAAGACGATGCGCTCCGGGTTGAACAGGACGCGGAGCTGGTGCGCGACCCATCCGTGGACGCGACCGGCGGCGCGGACGAGCGATCGCGCGTAGGCGTCGCCCGCGCGGGCGGCGGCGAGGACGCGGTCGGCCGTGATCCCGCCCCGCCCCGCCCCCAGCGCGGAGCCGCGCCGCCGGGCCGCCCCGCGCTGCGCCGCCACCGCGAGCGCGGACAGCGACGCAACGTGCTCGAGCCGGGCCGCGCCCGCGCCGCCCCAATCCTCGCCGAGGACACCCCCCGGCGCGGCGAGTTCCAGCGGCACGGGACAGGTCCAGTGCCCGATCTCACCGGCCCGGTAGCGGTCGCCGTGCAGCAGGTGCCCGTCGACGACCACGCCCGCCGCAACGCCCGAGCGGATGCCGACGCACACGAAGTTCCGCAACCCGCGCGCGGCACCGAACCACAGCTCGGCCAGCGCCATCGACCGGATGTTGTTCTCGAGGAAGACCGGCACGCCGAACCGCGCCTCCAGCCGTTCCCCAAGGCGGATGTTCGCCCACCCGCGGATGAAGTCGTAGTGCACCGCGACGTGCGTCACCGGGTCGATCAGACCCGGCACGCCGACGCCGATGCCGAGCACCGGACGCGGATCCGACTCGATCGCCGCGGCGATCGCCCGTTCGATCTTCGCGAGGATCTGCCCGACCGACTCCCCGGGTGCGATGGCGCGCTGAGCGTGGCGCAGCGGCGCCTGCGAGAAGTCCACGGCCGCGACCGTGAGGCCCCGGGCCTCGAAATCCACGCCGACGAAGCGTCCGCGGTCCGGGTTCGGCCGCAGCGGCGCCGACGGCCGCCCCGCCGCCGCTCTCCGTGCGCCGGCGGACTCGAGCAGGAATCCCTCGCGCACGAGGCGATCCACGTAGATGCCCACGGTCGATGGCGCGAGCTTCAGCTCCCTCGCCAGCTCGACGCGCGAGCATCCGCCCCGCTCGCGGACGCGCCGCACCATCGCGGCATCAAGGGCCGCGACCTGCTGGTGTTTGGACTTCACCGGATGCATGGAGCGGTCCTCTCCGCGGAATCCGCCGGAGGAAGTGGGAAACTCCAAACTCCAAGGAAGTGAGAAGGGGGAAGGCAGCAAGTAGAGAAGGGAAGGATACATGAAGGAAGCGTCTGAACCCTCTTCGACTTTGTCCTTCTGCTCTTCATGACTTTGCACTTCCTTGGAGTTTGGAGTTTCCCCACTTCATCCCTTCATCTCGACCACTGCACCCCTCTCGACACTTTCCTGCGCCTTCAGGCACATCGCGACCGACCAGCGGCCGTCCTCGCCCGAGGCGCGCAGCGGCGCGCCGGTGCGCACGGAGGCGGCGAAGCCCGCCACCGCATCCGCCAGTTCGTAGACCTCCCCGGTGGCCTTCGCGACGGGGACATCGACGACCTTCTCCCCGTCGAAGTGCTTGAGGAAGTACGTCGGATCGAACGTGCGGTCCATCGCGCCGCTCCAGCTCGCCCACACCGCGCCCTTCGTGCCGGTGATCTTGGCCACCTGGTGGTGCTCGAAGGCGCTGAGCGTCTGCGACACGACCGCGTAGCGCCCGCCCGGGAAGTTCACGATCGCGCTGAAGTTGTCCTGCAGCTCCGGCCGCGACGGGTCCCGCGCATTGGCCTGCGCATAGACCGACACCGGGTCGCCAAAGCCTGAGAAATACCACCGCGCAAGGTCGAAGAAGTGGATCGGCTCCTCCAGGATCCAGTTCCCGACGCGCTTGATGTCGTAGCGCCAGCCGTCGGTGCCCAGCCGGTACGGGTTCCGCCACAGCTCGATCATCGCGTACTGTGGATCGCCCACCGCGCCCGCGTCGACCAGTTCCTTGACCTTCCCCCACAGCGCCGAGTAGCGGAATTCGTGCCCGATCCCGATCCGCAGCCCCTTCGCTCGGGCCAGCGCGACGAGGTCGTCGCAGTCCGCGATCGAGAGCGCCATCGGCTTCTCCATCAGCAGGTGCTTGCCGGCCTCCAGCACCGCCCGGCCGACCTCATGGTGCAGGTGCGACGGCAGCGCGACATCCACGGCCTCGATGTCCGGTCGCGCAAGCACGTCCCGCCAGTCCTCCACCACCGGAACGCCCGGGTGCGCCGCCCGCGCGTCGGCCCGGTTGGCCTCGGATCGCTCCGCGACAACCGCCAGCTCCGAGGCCTCCCCGCCCGCGATCACCCGCGCGTGGTGCCGCCCCCACGCCCCGTAGCCGATCAGCCCGAAAAGCACTTTACTCATGATGCACCTCGGGCGTATTATTTCGAAATCGAAATGAATGTCAACCCAGGGAGACCGGCCGGATGAAGCGAGCATGGAGGACGCGGGCAATGACGGCGGCGGCATGGGCCGTCGCGGCGGCGGCGGGCCTCGCCTCGGAGGGCCCGCGGCTGGGCTGCCAGATGAGGACGTTCGGACAGGGCGTCTACGCGGACGAGGCGGAGTTCGTCCGGCTCGTCGGGACCGCGGGAGCGACGGGCTTCGCGGGGATCGAGACGAACTGGAAGAACCTCGAGCGCTGGTTTGACCGTCCGGAGGCGTTCGCCGCGCTCCTGAAGCGATCCTCCCTCGCCCTGATCGGGGCGCACATCGGCGGGTCGCCCTGGGCGGCCGCGAAGCAGGCCGATCTGCGCCGCGATCTCGAGCGGACGGCGCGCTTCGTCGCCTCGATGGGCGGGGCCTACGTGGTCCTGAGCGGCTCGGCGCCGCCGAAGCCTGCGACGTTTGCCGATCGGCTGCCGGAGATGGCCGCTTTCCTCGACGACCTCGGCGGCCGGTGCGCCACGCAGGGCGTGAGGCTGCTCTATCACAACCACTGGCAGGACTGCGAGGGAGGGTCGCTGCCGCGGCTGGCGCGACTGACGGACCCGGCGAAGGTCGGTTTCGCCTTCGACACGGGCCATGCGATCCGCGCCGGCGAGGACCCGGCGGCGGTCATCGCGGCGCTGGGCTCGCGGTTGGCGCTCGTGCATTTCGGGGACTTCGCGGCGGACGATCCATCGAACGTGAAGCGCCCGCCGCTGGGCACCGGCCGGCTCGACGTCGCCGCGACGGCGGCCGCCATCCGCAAGGCCGGCGCAGTCCAGTGGGTCGTTCTGGAGGAGGAGTCCGCCGAGGGCGGCGGCGAGGATCTTGCGAAGAAGGGGCTGGCGGTCCTGCGGTCCGCCTTCCCCGAATCCACCCCGGAGGCCAACCGATGAACCCGTCCCGCGTTCGCTTCGCGCCGGTCATCCCCCGGCGGACGTTCCTGCGCGCCGCCACGGCGGCTGCGGCCGCGCCGCTGATCCTGCCCGCCGGCCTGCGCGCCGCCTCGCCCAACGGAAAGCTGGCCCACGCGTGCATCGGCGTGACGCGGATGGGCGGCAACGACCTGAAGAACTTCAAGCAGCATGACGGGGTCCGCATCGTCGCGCTGTGCGACGTGGACTCGAAGCACCTCGCGACGGCCGCGAAGCTCGTCCCGGGCGCCCGGCTCTACGCCGACTGGCGCGAGCTGCTCGAGAAGGAGGGCGACCGGATCGATTCGGTCAACGTCACGACGCCGGACCACATGCACTTCCCCATCGCGATGGAGGTCCTGCGGCGGAGGAAGCACCTCCACCTCCAGAAGCCGATGTGCCACGACCTGGCCGAGGTCCGCACGCTGGTGGAGACGGCGGCGCGGACGGACGTCGTCACTCAGCTCGGCACGCAGCATGCGTCGGAGACCGGCGACCGGATGGTCGTCGAGATGCTGCGGAATCGCGTCGTGGGCCGCGTCGGGCGCGTCATCCTCTGCTCGAACCGCCCCGCCCCGAACCGCATCCGCGGACCGCGCCCGGCGCAGGGCGCGCCCCCGCCGCCGGAACTGGACTGGGACAAGTGGATCGGCACCGCGCCGATGCGGCCCTACGCGCCGGACGTCTACCACCCCGCGGCGTGGCGCGGCTGGCAGGACTTCGGCACGAGTTGGATCGCCGACATGGGCACCCACCTGCTCGACGCAACGTGGCGCGGGTTCGACCTGAAGGCCCCCGACTCCGTCGTGGCCGAGGTCGAGGAGTCATGGATAGCATCGCCGGAGCGCCGCGCGGAGAACTGGCCGCAGGCGGAGCATGTCACGTGGACCTTCCCGGGCGGCCCCCTGACCGACGGCCGGCCGCTGACGGTCGAGTGGTTCGACGGCGAGATGCCGCCCCCGGCCGACGTGCGGGCGCTCGTCCCGATCGATCCCTATCCGAAGGAGGCGGCGCTCTGGATCGGCACGGAGGGCGTGATGCTCCAGATCATCGGATCGGGCCCCCTGCTCTACCCGGCGGAGAAGTTCAAGGATGTCCCGCGCCCGAAGCCGGAGCCGCGGAACCACACGCACCACTACGTCGACGCCTGCCTCGGGCGCGCGAAGACGGAGTCTCATTTCGCTCAGACCGGCCCGACCGCCGAGGCCATCCTGCTGGGGACGATCGCCGTGCGCTGCTTCGGCCACCCGTTGACGTGGGACCCCGCCGGGATGAAGATCGGCGGCTGCGCGGAGGCCCAGGCGATGCTGAAGCGAACGTACAGGACAGGCTGGTGAGGGGATGGACACGAGCCGGAAGTAGGAAACTCCAAACTCCAAGGAAGTGGAAAGTGGGAAAGGAGGAAATGCCGAAGGCGGAGAGGACGCGAAGCGCTGGTTCGGCCTTCCCACTTCTTTCCTTCTTCCTTCCAACTTCCTTGGAGTTTGGAGCTTCCCTACTTCTTCCGCAGAGGCTCCCCTGATGTGGACCCTCCTGTCATTCCTGTTCTTCACCGCCCTGGTCGCGGTCGTCGCGTGGATCCGCACGCGACGCGACGACCACCGCAGCCGCGACGGCTACTTCCTCGCGGGCCGAGGGCTGTCGGGTTGGGTCATCGCCGGCTCGATGCTCATGACCAACCTCAGCGCCGAGCACATGGTGGGCCTGAACGGACAGGCCTACCGCAGCAACCTCTCCAGCATGGCGTGGGAGGTGACCCCCGCGGTCGCGACGGTCGTGATGGCGCTGGTCTTTCTTCCGCGCTACCTGCGCGGCGCGTTCAGCACGCTGCCGGAGTTCTTCGAGGACCGCTACGACGCGCCCACGCGCCGCGCCGCGTCGTGCCTGCTGCTCTTCAGCTACGTCGTCATCGCCCTGCCCGCCGGATGCCTCTATCCCGGCGCGGTGGCGGTGAACCGGATCTTCGACGTACCGGCGCTCCTCGGCGTCCCGCCTCAGGCCGGGCTGTGGATCTCGGTCTGGTTCATCGGCCTCGTCGGCGCGGCCTACGCGGTCTTCGGCGGGCTGAAGGCCGTCGCGGTCTCCGACACGGCCAACGGCGTCGGGCTGTTGATCGGCGGCCTGATGGTGCCGGTCTTCGGCCTGCTCGCGCTGGGCGGCGGGGATCTGTCGGCCGGCCTGCGGAGCCTCGTGGCGACGGCGCCGGAGAAGCTCAACGCGATCGGCTCGGCCGCGGATCCCGTCCCGTTCGGCACCATCTTCACCGGCATGATCCTTGCGCACCTCTTCTACTGGGGAACGAACCAGGCGGTGATCCAGCGGTGCCTCGGCGCGCGCAGCCTTGCGGAGGGCCAGAAGGGCGTCCTGCTTTCGGGCTTCTTCAAGATCCTCGTGCCGCTCGTCATGCTGGTCCCCGGCGTCATCGCATGGCACCTGCTGCCGGGGCTGGAGAACCCCGATCACGCGTACCCGGCGCTCGTCACGGCCGTCTTCCCGAAGGTCTGGATCGGTTTCTTCGCCGCCGTCCTCTTCGGCGCGGTGCTCTCGACCTACGACTCGATCCTCAACAGCGCCGCGACGCTCTTCTGCCTCGACCTCTACAAGCCGCTCATCCGGCCGGCGATCGACGACGCCACGCTCATCCGCCGCGCGAAGCAGGTGACCGTGGCGATGGCGCTGGTCACGATGTGCGTCGCCCCGTTCACCGCCTACGCGACGGAGGGCCTCTACCAGTTCGTCCGCCGCGCGACCGGCTTCTACAACATCCCGATGATCGCCCTCGTGCTGCTGGGCTTCGCGACGCGCCGCACCTCGGGCTTCGCGGCGCGCATCGCTCTCGGCGCCTACCTGGTCGCCTACGTGCTCGTCGTCTTCGTGCTCGGCGAGCCGATCCACTTCATCCACATCATGGGCCTGCTCTTCGTTGGCATGGTCGCCATCGCGCTGCTCGTCAGCCGCTTCGTCCCACGGCCGGAGCCCTACGTGATGCGGTCACACGCGGCGGCCGTCGATCTCGCCCCCTGGCCCCATGCGGGCCGGTTCTCGGTTCTGCTGATGGCGATGCTCGTGCTCGTCTACCTCGTTTGCTCCCCGATCGGCCTCGCCTCGGCGGCCGGGCCGGGCGTACCCTTTGCTGTGGCGACCGGCGCCGTGCTGATGACGGCCGGCGTGGCGCTGATCCTGCTGCGGCGGCGGAAGGCCAATCACGGTTCACAGGGATGAGGCCATGGAGGTGATAACGATGAACGCTGCCGGCGGCCCCCTTACCTCGCGGCGCGACTTCCTGCGGAACGCTGCCTCGGCGGCGGCGCTGGCGCCCCTCGCCGGCCGCGCGCAAGCCCCGACGCCCTCCGGCCGGAAGATCCGGCTCGGCATGATCGGCTGCGGACGGCGCGGCACGTGGATCGGGAAGCTGTTCCAGGAGCACGGCGGCTACGAGATCGCCGCCTGCGCCGACTACTTTCCCGACCGGCTCGCGACGTACGGCGAGGCGTTCGGCGTGCCGGCGCACCGGCGATTCGCGGGCCTGTCCGGTGCGCGACGGCTGGCGGAGAGCGGCGCCGTGGAGGCGGTCGCCATCGAGAGCCCGCCCTTCTTCCATCCCGCCCAGGCTGCGCTCGCCGTGGACGCGGGACTGCACGTCTACCTCGCCAAGCCGGTCGCCGTCGACGTACCCGGCTGCCGCACGGTCGCGGAGACTGGAAGGGCCGCCGCCGCGAAGAAGCTCTGCATGCTCGTCGACTTCCAGGCGCGGACCGACCCGTTCATGAGCGAGGCGATGAAGCGCGTTGCGGCGGGCGCGATCGGCCCCGTCGCGTTCGGAGAGGCGACCTACCACGGCGAGGATCCCTTCACCGAACGCCGCGAAGGCGCGCCGGAACTGGCGGCGGACCCGGACAACGCCGAGAAGCGGCTGCGCGCGTGGGGATTGGACCGCGCGTTCTCCGGCGACATCGTCGTCGAGCAGGCCGTCCATGTCCTCGACATGCTCGCGTGGGGCCTCGGGAAGCCTCCCGTCGACGCCGCCGGGACCGGCGCCCGCGCGGCCCGCCCCGCGGGAACCTCGTTCGACAACTTCACGGCGGTCCTGCGCTATGGGGACGGCGTGGGCGTGACCTTCAGCCACCGGCAGATCAAGGGCCACGACACCGTGCCGTCCGGCATCCGCCTGCGCCTCTTCGGGTCCTCGGGGGTGCTGGAGGCAACCTACGCCGGCGATACGCTGATCCGCGGCACGCAGTTCTACCGCGGCGGCCGGTCGGGCGGACTGTTCAAGGACGGCGCCGTCGCCAACATCGCGACGTTCCACGCGGCCATCCTCGCAGACCGGTGTGCGAACGAGACGGTCGAGCCGTCGACGCAGAGCAACCTGCTCGCGATCCTCGTCCGCGAGGCGGCCTACGCGGGCCGGCCGCTGCGATGGGACGACCTGCTCAAGAACGCGACGGCGGTCGACGGGAAGCTCGCGGGGTTGAAGGACTGATGCGCACTCCCGTCCCTGTCGGAGTCTTGGGAGGGCCCGCGCGTGCCCGCCGGAGCCTTGGCGAAGGCGGAGCCCCGCGGGCCGATCGTTGGAACCAGGCCGTGCAGCGGTCGCCGGGGCCGGCGACCCTCCCGGTCGAACAGGAGGCGGGCCTTGCATGAACACACCGGACACTGACGCGACCAACCTCCGTTCCTCCTCACGCCGCGGGTTCCTGAAGTCCTGCGCACTCGGCCTGGCGGCGGGCGCGATGCCGGGCGCCGTCCGCGGGGCGGACGCCCCGCCGGCGCCTCCGTCGCGATGCCCGCTCAAGCTGGGCATCCGCGCGGCGAGCATGAGGATGGTCGGTGACCTCAACGTGCTCCGCACGGCGGCGGGCATGCCCGGCATCTCGGGCGTGGAGTTGCAGGTCACGTCGGGCGCGAAGAACCTCCGGGATTGGGACGTCGTGCGTGCCTACAAGCGCGAGAGCGACCGCTGGGGCATCCGCGTCCCGTCGCTGTCCGGCGTGTGGGACAAGGGCGTCACCCTCTCCGATCCGAAGGCCCCGGAGAGCCTGCGCCTGTCGATCCGCGCGGCGGAGATGCTCGGCAGCGGCGTGATCCTGGTCTCGTTCTTCAAGGACCAGGCGCCGGACATGAGCCGGGAGGCCTCCTACGGTCCGGTCGTCGCGAACCTGCAGGCTGTTGCCGCCGCCGCCGCGGACGCGGGCGTCATGCTCGGGCTGGAGAACTCGCTGAGTCCCGCGGACAACCGGAAGCTCGTGGACCTCGTCGACCGGCCGTCCGTGGGCGTCTACTACGACCCCTTCAACATGGCCTTCTACGGTTTCGGCGCGGAGGCGGTGCCGGGCGTGAAGCTGCTCGGCCGGCGGATCTGCGCGGTGCATGTGAAGAACGAGGACAAGCTGATCGAGGAGCCCGGCCCGATCGACTGGCCCGCCGCCTTCGCCGCGTTCGAGGAGACCGGCTACGACGGCTGGTTCGTCTACGAAACCCAGCACCCGGACATCGCCGACTGCATCGCCGACACGGAGCGCAACAACGCCTACGTCACGAGGCACGCCCGCATGCCCGCCGAACCTGTGGCGGCACGCCCCGCAACGTGATAAGGATGAACCCGCGACGGGGGCCGGCGCACCGCGACGGACGCCCGCGCAAGGAGAGAACAATGAGCCCGAACGCGTCCGCCCCGACCCGCCGCGATTTCCTCCGGCGATCCACAACCGCCGCCGCCTCGCTGGCGGCCCTCTCCGCCGCCCCGGGACGTGCCCTGGCCGCCGGGAAGGAGCGCATCCGCGTCGGCGTCATCGGCTGCGGAAACCGCGGCGGCGGGGCCGCGATCAATTGCCTCGAGGCCGATCCGGCGGTGGAGATCGTCGCCGCGGCGGATGTCCTGTCCGACCGCTCCGCGAAATTCGGCGCGACGCTGACCGCGTGGGCGGAGAAGAACCTCAAGCCCGGCGAGCGGCGCGTGACGGTCACGCCGGAGACGACGTTCCTCGGCTTCGACGCCTACCGGAAGATGCTCGCGGCGGTTCCGATGGACATGGTCATCATCACCTCGTCCGTCGCGTTCCACCCGATCCACCTCGAGGCCTGCGTCCAGGCCGGGAAGCACGTGTTCGTCGAAAAGGCCGCGGCGGCGGACCCCGTCGGATGCCGGCGGCTGATCGCCGCGGGCGAACTCGCGAAGGAGAAGAAGCTCTCCGTCGTCGCCGGAACGCAGCGGCGGCACGACCCGGTGTATCTCGAGAATCACAAGGCGGTCCAGGACGGCGCGATCGGGAGGATCCTGTCCGGCCGCGTCTGGTGGTGCGGCGGCAACGCGCGGCTGGAGTACGAGAAGGTCGACGGCGAGACGCCGGGGCAGTTCATGGTCCGCAACTGGTACCAGTTCACGGAGCTGTGCGGCGACCACATCATCGAGCAGCACGTCCACAACCTGGACGTCGCCAACTGGTTCATCGGCCGCCCGCCACAGTTCGCGCTCGGGTTCGGCGGCCGGGCGCGGCGCCCGATCGGCAACCGCTACGACTTCTTCAGCGTCGACTTCGACTACGGCGACGATGTGACGGTCCACAGCATGTGCCGCCAGATCAACGGCTGCTACCAGCGCATCAGCGAGCACCTCGTCGGCGCGACCGGCTCCGTGTGGCCCGGCGGCAAGCTCAACCCCGCCGGCAAGGCCGCGGTGAAACCGAAGGGCGGCGTGAACCCGTACGTGCAGGAGCACGTCGACCTGATCGCGAGCATCCGCGACGGCAAGCCGTTGAGCGAAGCGCGCGGGGTCGCCGAGGCGACGCTGACCGCAATCATGGGCCGGCTCTCCGCCTACACCGGTCAGATCGTCCGCTGGGTCGACCTGACCGAGAACAAGGAGAGCCCCTTCTACAACCTCCAGCTCAGCCCGACCCCCGAGGACTTCGAGAAGGGCACCGTGAAGATCCCCGCGGAGGGCGTCATCCCGATCCCCGGCACGGTCTGAAGGCGCGGGGTGGAGGGTTGAGGGTGGTAGGTGGAGGGAGGAGGCCGGCGGGCTTCCTTTGGGCCGGGTTTCAGGTTCCGGGACCCGTGCTCCGGTTTACGACGGAATGATCGGATTCTCCGGACGGCATCGCACGATCCGCCTCATCCCGTGATCCTGTCGTTCGGTGTTCGATGTTGGATGTTCGGTGCGCGATGTTCACGGGGTCGTCCCGAGCAGCGTCTTAAGCCGCTCGGGGTAGCTTCCGCCCGGGCCGGCGCCCGCGCCGAGGGTGAGGCTGTCGCCGAAGCACACGACGCGCGCCGCGGGGAGCCTGTGCGTGCGGATCGCCGCTGCAACGGCCTCCGCGACGGCTCGGTAGCCGTCGGACGTCAGGTGCACGCCGTCGCGTTTGCCGGAATTGGCCTGGTTCCGGATGTACGAGGCCGCCCCCTCCCCGGGTCCGCGCCCGCCGGCGAAGACCGGCTCCAGATCGACCACCGGGATGCCCCGCGCCTCCGCCACCTCGCGCGTGATCCGCCGCACCTCCGCCATCCGCCGGGCCGGCGGAAGGTCGCCGTAGGCCTCCGCCTTGTGCCGGGACAGCAGATCGGGCTCATGAAACGGGGGCGGAAGGACCAGCAGCAACGCCGACTTCGCGCGGATCGCATCGCACAGAGCCTCGAGGTTCCGGCGGAACTCGTCGGGCGTCGCGAGCGTGCCCGAGTTCAGCCCGTCGTTCGTGCCGGCCATCATCACGACGAGCAACGGCGCCTTGGCGACCACATCCTTGTCGACCCGCCGCAACAGCGCCTTCGTCGTGTTCCCGCCGACGCCCGCATTGATCACCTCGCCCGCCCCGGCCACTTGTACGCACGCGGCGAGGGCAAGTAACGCCATTGGGAGACTGAGGGCGATGGTCATGGAGATCCCTTTCAGACGGACACGCAGATCCACCACGCGATCATCTCGTTGGATGTCGGACGTTGGTTGTTGGCTGTTGGTTGTTGTTCCGCCCCTACGCCGGGAGTTCCCACCCGGCGCGGGGTTGGCGCGACAGGAGGGCGGCGGCCTCGGGGTCGGAGACGATGGTTTCCGTCTTCGGATCCCAGCGGACCGGACGGCCGACGAGCATCGCGATGTGGGTGAGTTGGCAGAGCGTGTTGACGCGGTGGTGCGAGGCGACATCGGACACCGGCTCCGCCCGACTGCGCATGCAGGCGACGAAATCGTCCATGTGCGCCGTGGGCACGATGTCGCCGATCTGCTCCTTCGGCGCCGCCCAGCGGGGCGTCCGGCCCTTGTACAGCCGGATCATCTCGTCCATCACCTTCCCCGGCTCCTTCGCGCCCGCGTCGAGCGCCGTGCCACGGATCTCGGTCTCCTTACCGGAGCGCGTGACCCACAGCGTCCCGCGCTCGCCGGCCAGTTCGAGGCCGTTGTCCCCGCGGCCGGGCTTCGGCTCGCCGCCGTGGCCGTCGATGCGGATCTCATGTCCGCCCGCGAAGCGGATCACCGCCTCGTAGTCCGTCACGGTGCTGAAGCCATTCGGCAGCGACGCATAGGGCCGGCGGCCGAGAATCGCGTCGAGCGTCGCCTGGCGCCCGTGCGGAAACGAGCCCGCGCCGGCGACCTCGACCGGCGCATCGGGATCGGGGTTCAGCGCCCATGCGGCGATATCGACGTGGTGCACGCCCCAGTCGGTCAGGGGCCCGCAGCCGGTCTCGACCCACATGCGCCAGCTCCCGTGGCACCGCTGCGGGCAGTACTCCGACTTCGGCGCCGGTCCGAGCCAGCGGTCCCAGTCGAGGCCCTCCGGAACCGGCACGAACGGGAAGACCTGGCCGCCCTTGCCGTAGCGCGGCGGCAGCACGACGGTGGCCGTGATCCGCGGCCCGATGTGGCCGAGCCGCGCCAGCGCGACGGCCTTGAGGAAGCCACCCTCGTACTCGCTTCGCTGCTGCGTGCCGACCTGGACGACCCGGTCGCTGGCGCGGACGACGCGGCAGACCTCCCGCCCCTCGCCCACGGTCAGGGTCATCGGCTTCTCGACGTAGACGTCCTTCCCGGCGCGCACCGCGTCGATGATCATCGCCGCGTGCCAGTGGTCGGGCGTGCCGATCGTCACGGCGTCGACGTCCTTCCGCGCCAGCGCCTCGCGGTAATCGGTGTAGACCTGCGGAGGGTCCTTCTGCTTCTTCCCGAGGTGGCCGAAGAACTTGTCGATGCAGGTCTTGTCGACATCGCAGCATGCGACGATTCGCCCGTACGCGCAGCTCCCGATCGCGATCGCCGCGCCGCGGTTGCGCACGCCGATCGCGAGAAAGTTGGGCTGCCCGTTCGGCCCGCCCGCCGCGCGGGCGGAGCGGATCCACGGGGCGGAGAGCCACGCACCCGCCGCTGCGGTCCGTCCGAGAAATCCACGCCTGTTCATCCGGCACCTCCCTCGATCATGGCGAAGGCCTTCTTCATGGCGGCGGCCGTGGCGGCGAGCGCCGCCTCGGCCGGCATCTCGCGAAGCACCGCGTTGAAGGGCTCGGCACGGACCGGCGCGCTGCAACCGAGGCGAGTGAGGGCGTTCAGGAAGGCCCCCACGTCGATGACGCCCGTGGCCGCTGGCAGTTCGCGCCGGTTGTCCACCTGTTCGTCGATGGCGATTGCGGCGGGGGCGTCGTTGAGGTCGACGGCGACGATGTCCGCATCCGTCAGCGTCGCCAGGTCGGCCGCGGTCTCGTGGGCGGTGTACCAGTGCCAGCTGTCGAGGACCACGCCCACGTTCTTCTCCCCGATGTCGGCGATGAGCTTCCGGACTCCGGCGAGGGTGTGCACGAAGGGATGCTTCTTCGCGGTCCACGAGGTCTTCGGCCCGACGTACTCCAGCCCGAGCCGGAGCCCGTGGGCGCCGAGAACCCGGGCCACCTCTCGCAGGCGGACCGCATGCCGCTCGAAGTTCTCCTCGAAGGGGAGTTCGCCGTGCGACGGGCTCAGCCACGTGCCGATGCGGGTCACCCCGGCGCGCTGCAGCGCGGACGCAGTCTCGTTCAACCGCCCCACCCCCGTGCGGAAGGTCGCATCGTCGCCCCGGAAGTCGACCGGCAGCGCCGCGGCGCCCCAGACGAGGCCCTTGCCCTTGAGATCGGCAAGAACGGCGCCCATCTCGTCGGCGGACATCTTCGCCAGCTCTCCGCCCGACGGCTCCACCGATTCGAAGCCGTGACGGTGCGCATGGTCAATGGCCTGGCGCTGCGACGCCTTCACGCCGATGCGGCCGCAGCACAGGTCGATCGTCATCGCCCGCTTTGTCACGGCGGCGGACACCTTGCGTGGCGCGAGCAACGCCCCTGCCGCGACGGTGCATCCAAGGAACTCACGTCGATTCATGATGCCCTCCTACCAGTCGACGACGGATCCGTCGCGCGGGTCGTAGGTCTGCGGGTTCTCCCAGTCATGGCCGATCTTGTCCTTCAGGGCCTCCTCGTCGATCTCGATCCCGAGCCCGGGGCCGGTGGGCACCGCGACGCTGCCGTCCTCGACCGTGAACGGCGTCTTGAGATAGCCCTCGCCGAGATTCACCTGCTCCTGGCACAGGAAGTTCGGGATCGACGCCGCCAGGTGCAGGCCGGCGGCGAGGGAGATCGGCCCGAGCGGATTGTGCGGCGCGATCGCGGCGTAGTAGGCCTCGGCCATGCCGGCGATCAGGCGCGTCTCGGTGATGCCGCCGGCGTGGCAGAGGTCGGGCTGGAGGATGCTCGCCGCGCCCTTCTCGAGGATCTCGCGGAAGCCCCACTTGGTGAAGATGCGCTCGCCGGTCGCGATGGGCAGGTGCGTACCGCGCGCGATCTCGGCCATCACGTCGACATTCTGGCAGGCGACGGGCTCCTCGACGAACATCGGCTGGTAGGGCTCGAGCGCCTTGATCAGGAGCTTTGCGTTCTGCGGGCTGATCGCACCATGGAAATCGATGCCGATGTCGACGTCGTCCCCGCCCGCCTCGCGCAGCGCCGCGAAGGCATCGGCCGCCTCGCGGATGAACCTCGGCGCGGCGACGATGCCCGAGCGCGTGCCGTTGAGGACCCCCGTCTTGAACGCACGGAACCCCTCGGCTTTGCGCTTCTTCAGCGCCTCCGGGTTGTTGCCGACGTGCGCGTAGACGCGGACCCGGCTGCGCGTCGGGCCGCCCAGCAGTTCGTAAACAGGCACGCCGAGCGCCTTGCCCTTGATGTCCCAGAGGGCCTGGTCGATGCCGCTCAGCACGCTGGTGAGCACCGGGCCGCCGCGGTAGAAGGCATGGCGGTAGATCGCCTGCCAGTGGTGGACGATGTCGCGCGGGTCCTTGCCGAGGAGGTACGACTCCAGTTCCCGCACCGCCTCCGCGCAGGTGCGGGCGCGGCCTTCGACGATCGGCTCGCCCCAGCCCGCGAGCCCGGCGTCGGTGTGGACCTTGAGGAACAGCCAGCGCGGCTTGACGAGGAAGGTCTCGAGCTTCGTGATGCGGATCGGGTCGCGCCGGCGGGGCAGATCCTCCACCGACGACCGCTCCGCGCGCGAATGGAGCCCGTAGGCCGCCGGCTTCGGCGGGACGGCGGGCGCCTCGGCCGCCGCGGCGCGCCGCGCCCCGGCAAGCGCCCCGCCCGCGCCGGCGGCCGACGCCACCAGGGCCTGCGCGAACCGCCGCCGCGAGATCGTGCCTCCGAGTGCCGGTTTCATCCGCGTCTCCTTCCCGGGCCCCCGCGCCCGTGGCGCACGCGGCCAGTCTACCGCAAACCGGCGCGGCAAGGGACCCGCAAACTGCGCGGACGCCGGAGGAGGGCAAGCGAATGGGGGCAGGCGAATGAGGAGGGACAACGGGAAGGGTTCACAGGTTCGGAGGTTCGCAGGTTCGCTGGACTGCAGTGAGAAGGGACGAGGGGAGGTCCTTTCAGGTTTCAGGTGTCAGCGAAGAGGAGTTTCAAGTTCCCAGTTTCAAGTTTCACGCCCCACGCAACCCTCTTGGTTGTTGGGTGTTGGATATTGGCTGTTGGATGTTGATATCTCGCCTGTCATCGGGCGACGACTTCGAAGGGGATGGCGGGGAGGACGCCGAGGGGGACCTTGCGCGCGCCGCCGCCCTGTGGGGCTTTCCCGTCCTTGGACCGGAACCCGCTGCCGTCGCCGAAGAGCTCGACGATGAGGTTCCCCCGGATGCCGGCCTTCGCCTTGTCGCCATCGGCTTTCAGGACGATCTCGGCGTTCTGCTCGTTCCAGTTGACCTTCTCGATCGTGAGCCCCTCGGGCGGATCGTTCAGCTCGAGCTGGATGTTCCGCACGTAGGACTTCCCGGGCACGATCGCGCGCACGGGGGCCGCGCCGCCGGCGGGGATCCGGACAGGACCCTCCGCCAGGATCCGCGGGGGCGGCGGGGCCCGGAAGCCGCGGCTCACGACGTTGGCCAGCAGCGTCTCGGCGGGCACGAGGTGCCGATAGAAGAAGGCCTGCATCATGTCGTCCGCCGGAACGGCCGGGCGGCGAACCTCGCGGCCAAGGATGGTGGCGACGCCCTGCAGCTTGAGGCGGACCGCGTGGTTGGTGCCCTCCGGAGGCGAAAGCAAGGTCAGGCGGACCTTCTCCTCCCCCTTCGGAATCCGGCCGCCGGAAAGGGCGAACCCCTTCGGCGCATCCTGAAGCTCGACGGCAATCTCGCCGTCGAACCCGTCGCGCCGGAACGCGAAGACCGTCAGCGGCGCCGCGGCCCCGGCGCGCAGGTTGAGGCTGGAGGGCACCACCCGAAGCTCGTAGGACGGCCGGCGCGGGCTGATGCGGCAGCGGTAGGCGTAGGTCTCGTCGCCCTTGCCCTGCGTGTCGGACACGCTGACGATGTAGGCGCCGGAGGCGGGCAGCACGCATTCGACGCGCGAGTCGGCCTGGTGGGTGATGAGCCCGGAGCCCTTGTCGTCGAAGTCGTCATTGAAGGAGAGTTGCTTCCCGGTGGCATCGAAGACGCGGACAATGGAATCCAGCGGCGAGTGCAGGCGGCGCGCGGTCACCTCGACGACCATGGTCTCGCCGCCGCGCCCCTCGAAGCGGAACAGGTCGCGATCGCCCGCCCGCCCGATCCGTCCGTTGACCACGACCGGGAACTCGACCTTCTGCGCGGTGGCGAGGGCGTCATTGGACTCGGATTCCATGCATTCCGGGAGCGTGTCGATGGCGAACGGGACGAAGTTGGAGATGCGGTCGCCCTTGTCGACGGCGATCGGGAGGATGCCTGGAGTGGGGCCGTCGGGCGTCAGCGTGAGGTTCTTCTTCGGCAGGTTCCAGCCCATGACGTCGATCGTGGTCTGGACGCCCGCGCGGCCGCCCAGGGGGAACACGCCGGAGAGATAGGGTACCTCGCCGACGATGATGCGGTAGACGAAGTCCTCGCGGCCACGGAAGATCGAGTCCTTGATCTCCAGCACGTAGTCGCCGTCCTCGGGGATGGTGCAGGCGATCACGGGGTCGGGGTCGAAGCGGTTGTCATCGGCGTAGGCGACCTCGTCGCCCTTTGCGTTGCGCAGGGAAAGGGTCGCCTGGAACCAGCCGGGCACGGCGTCGGCGAGGTACGGGATCAGGGAGCGGGCGGCGGCGGCGGCGACGAGCCTCTCGCCCTTCTTGGCGCGGAAGCGGAACTTGTCGAGGTCGCCGGGCATCACCTGGCCGTTCAGCACGAAGGGATGCGCGATCTCGAGGGCCTTCTCGGGCACACGGTCGTTGGGTTCCTTCTCCCGGACCTCGGCGACGCGACCAACCTGGAACTTGATGGGGTTCGTCAGACCGAGGTTCGTCCGCAGGCGGATCTCGCGATCGCCCAGCGGCGCGTCGGAGGCGAGGGTCATCGTGAGTACGACGGTCTCGGAGATGGCCGGGTTCAGCTGCCGCTTCGGATCGTTGACCTTCCGGCGGTACTCCTGGAAGGCGCGCATGCTCATCTCGTCGATGCCGGCCTGGCGCAGGGCTTCCTCGATCCGTTTGCGGAGTTGCTCGGCCTCCTTCGCCATCGCGGCGTTCGTCTTCCCCATGACGGCCAGCTGGGCCATCTTCTCGAAGTTGTTCCGGAGGCCGTTCGCCTGCTGCTGCGTGAGCGCCTTGATGTGACGCCCCACCCGGACCGTCACCCCCCGCCCGGAGACCTCCACATCCGAAACGCCATCCAGATACTGCCCTCCGACGGTGACCTCGAACGTCCGCCCCAGCTGGCCGCCGGCGGGATAGACATAGCCGATGTGGGGTTCGCGCTGTTGCGCGGACGCCGGAACGACCGCCGCCAGCGCGACGGCGAATGCGGCGACCGTCCGCCGACGGAAGGCCTTCATGGTGTGCTCCCGGTTCAGACGATCTCGGTGAGGGGACCGCCGGATTCGTACTTTTCCGACGCCGACGGCGCGACGTGCACGACGCGGTTCTGCGGATGGGGCAGCGTGGCGCCGGTGTCGATGCCGAGGAGGCTGTACATCGTGGCGGTCAGATCCCACGGGTAGACGGGACGGTCCTTGACGGTCTCACCGGTCTTGTCGGTGGCGCCGACCACCTGGCCGCCCTTGAACCCGCCGCCGGCGACGACGACGGAGAAGACGCGGCCGAAGTGGTTGCGCCCTCCGTTCCACGGCGGCTCCCACTGGACCTTCGGCGTGCGGCCGAACTCGCCGCCCCACCAGACGATGGTGCTGTCGAGCAACCCGCGCTGGGCGAGGTCGTCGAGCAGCGTGCCGAAGCCCTTGTCGAGATCCGGCAGCATCCGCCGCATGGACGGGAAGTGCTGCTTGTGGGTGTCCCAGCCGTTGTAGTTGATGGTGACGTAGGGAACCCCGCGCTCGACGAGGCGCCGCGCCATCAGGCACGACTGGCCGAAGGTGGAGCGGCCGTAGCGGTCGCGGAGGTCGTCCTTCTCCTCGGCCAGGTCGAAGACCTTGCCGGCGTCGCCGAGGATGAGGTCATAGGCCTCCTTCTCGGTGCGGCCCATGGCCTCGACGCGGGGATCCTGCGGCGCCGCGCGGCCGAGCAGATCCATCGTGTGGAGCAGGTCGCGACGCGCACGCTGGCGTTCCTCGGTGATGCCCTCGGCAACGACGCCCTCGACGACGAACCGCGTCTTGCTGCCCGGATCGCCGCCGGTCGCGAAGGGCTTGTAGCGCGAGCCCATGAAGCCGGCCTCGGAGAAGCGTCCCTGCGGCTTGGTCAGGACCACGTAGGGCGGGATCAGGCCCTTGTAGCCGGCGTCATAGCCCCGGAACCGCGCCACGACGGCGCCGACGCAGGGATACACGAGCCCGTCACCCGACTTGCGCCCGGTCTGGACGATGTACGACGCGGTCTCATGCGCATTGACCCCGTGGGTCATGCTCCGGATGACCGAGTAGCGATGGGCCTGTTTGGCCAGCTGGGGCAGGTTCTCATTGACCCGGATGCCGCTGACGTTGGTCTCGATCGCCTTGTCCAGATCGCCGCAGAAATCGCGGCCGGCGTCCGGCTTCGGGTCGAATGTGTCGATGTGGCAGGGGCCGCCCCACATCCAGATCTGGATGACGGCCTTGGCCTTCGCGCCTGCCGCCGGGGCCGGGGCGGGTACGGCGCCGAGGGCAGGCGCGCCCGCCAGCCAGAGGCCGGCCGCGCCGAAGAGCCCGCGGCGGAGCAGTTCGCGCCGGGGCATCGGCCCGCCGAACCCGAGCGTTCCAACCGGCATCACCAGGCCATCGTATCGATTCGCGCTCATGGTCTCGCCTCCACGCCTGCCCGGGCTAATGCCGGTGCAGGAACTCCGTGCTGTTCACGAGGGCCCACACCAGATCGATCATCACGTCCCGGCCCTTCGCCGTCCCGGCGTCAGCGTACTGCCGGAGGGCCCGGCCCTCCTCCTCCGTCGGGAACCGGGAGAGAACGGTGAGATAGATCCGGCTCACCGCATCTCGCGGGTTCTTCTTCCCGGCGGCCATGGCCATGGACAGCTTCTGGCTCTGCTCGATCTTGCGCCGGATATGGCTGGAATTCAAGAGATGGAGGCGCTGCTGCGCGGTCACCCGGTTGCTCCGCTCCGAGTCGATCCCGGTGTCCCTCGGCGGACGCCCGAACAGCTCCAGGAACGAACTCGAGATGCTTCCGTCGGGCAGTTCGATGGATCGGGCGTCCTTGGGGATGAAGGTGAACGGCTCGGGGATCGGGCTCTCGTATTCCTCCGTCGTTCCCGTGATGGTGCACAGCGCGTCGATGAGCACCTCGGCCTCGAGCCGGCGCATGGGGTAGAAGGCGAAATTCGCCTCGGCGCCGGGCTTGGTGGAGGCGGGGATCGACGAGAGCTGGTAGGTCTGGGAGTTCAGGATGAGGCGGAACAGGTGCTTCAGGTCGTACCTGGAGGCCACCAGTTCCTGCTGAAGGTAGGCCAGGAGCTCCGGGTTGACGGGCGGGTTGTCCTCGCGGAGGTCGTCCGGTTCGTGGATGATGCCGCGACCGAGGAACCAGTTCCATGCACGGTTGGCGATCGCGCGGGTCAGCCACGGATTGCCGGGCGCGGTGAGCCAGCCGGCGAAGACAACGCGCGGATCCTGCCCCGGCGCGATCTTCGCGGGGGTGCCGTCGGGGAAGACCGGCGTCCGGGCGACGCCGGGATTGGTGCAGACCCGGCCGGGATCGAAATACAGGATCTCCTCCTTCCACTCCCCGGTGGGCTTGTACGCGATCTTGGTGAAGAAGGCGGCCATGCCGGCAAGGCGGTCCGCGGGCCATTTGTCGGCCCGCATGCCCATGAAGGTCAGCGCGACGGCGTGGGCGAGGCCGGGCGGATCGCGGTTCTGCACGGCGCGGTAGAAGTTGACCGGGGCCACGCGGAAGTTGCTCCCGTTGGCCGTCAGCATCTCCCGGACGAAGCGATCGTAGGGCACGTTGTTCCGCATGCAATCGTGAATCCACCGATGATAGGCCTGGGCGGCGTTGGGCCACAGGTTGATCGGGAATTCCGCCTTCACGCGGAGAAGATCGGACCACCTCATCGCCCAGTAGTCGGCGTACTCGCGCCGCTCGAGGAGGGCGTCGATGAGGATCCGCCTCTTCTCCGGCGACCGGTCGAGGATGAACTGGGAGGCCTCCTGGGCGGAGGGAAGCGTGCCGATGACGTCGAGGTAGACCCGACGCACGAAGACACCGTCGGAGCAGTTCCGGGCCGGAGGGATGTCAAGCTGCCGGAGCCGGGCGAAGACCCGTTCGTCGATCGTGCCGCGCGGACGGGCCTCGCCTGGGCTCTCGAACGGGTTCCCCGGCTGGCCCGTTTCCTGGGCGCCGGCCGGCAGAAGCGAGACCCACAACACCATGGCTACCCAACCACGCATCTTCGAAAGTCCCCGTGGGGCTCCGCCCAGCATGCCGGACCCGCCCGGCGACCCCAAGCAGTAAACGCGACGGGAAGCCGGATATTTTCGGGCGCCGGGTCCGGACCGTATCGGCCGGAAGGCCGTCGACTTTGGTGGTTTCCCGCCGGACCTTCTTGGACTAGACTGCGCGGCAGTCGGGGGCGGACCACGACACAATCCGGGGATGCGGCCATGGAGGATCAACTTCGGCTTCTCGGACGGGCGGTCGAGTCGGCGGACCACGGCATGGTGGTTACCCGTTCTGACGGCATCGTCGTCTGGGCCAACACGGCATTCGCCCGACAGACCGGCTACCGGCTGGAGGAGCTTGCAGGGCAGTCGCTGCGGGTGCTCCGTTCCGGACGGCAGGGCCGAGCCTTCTACGCATCGATGTGGCAGACCCTTGCGGCTGGCCGCTCCTGGCAGGGGGAGCTGATCAACCGGCGGAAGGACGGCGAGTTGTTCGCGGTGGCGATGACCATCAGCCCGGTGCGCGAGGACGGCGGCGGGATCACGCACTTCATCGCGATCACCACGGACATCTCCGAGACCCGCCGCCTGCAGGACCAGGCCGCCCATGCGGCCCGGATGGAGTGCGTGGGCCGGCTGGCGGGCGGCGTCGCCCACGATTTCAACAACCTCCTGCAGTCGATCCTGGGATACGCCGAGATCGTCCGGATGGGAAGGAGGGACGGCGACGCTGCCATCCCGGACGTCGAGCAGATCCGGACCTCCGCCCGGCAGGCTGCGGACCTCACACGGCAGTTGCTGGCCTTCGGCCAGCGGCAGTTGATCCGGACGGAGCCCGTGGATCTCAACGCGTTGGTGGAGAGGATCGCCCCGCAGATGGTCCAGAGGATGGGCGAGCCCATCCGGCTGCATCTGGACCTTGCGCCGGGCCTGGACCGGGTTCTGGCGGACGCCGGCCTCATCGAGTCCGTGATCCTGAGCCTCGCGGCCAACTCGCGGGATGCCATGCCCGGGGGTGGCCGGCTGACGATCGCCACCCAGGCCGCCATGTTCCAGCCGCGGGACCTGGCTTTCTACGCGGACGCGCGCCCGGGGCGGTTCGTCTGCCTGTCGTTCACCGACACGGGCACGGGCATGGCGCCCGAGGTCCTGCCTCACATTTTCGAGCCGTTCTACACCACCAAGGGGATCGGCAAGGGCGCCGGCCTGGGGCTTTCCACCGTCCACGGGACCGTGCGCCAGCACGGCGGATGGGTTCACGTGTACAGCGAGAAGGGCCAGGGGACCTGCTTCAAGCTCTATCTGCCGGTCGTCGACGTCCCCGGTGCCGCGATCCCGGAGGCCGTCGAGGACCCGAAGCCGTCCCCGGGCAAGCACATCCTCGTGGTCGAGGACGAGGACGCGATCTGTCAGCTGGCCGCCCGGGTCCTCCAGGACAACGGCTACCGGGTGACGATGGCCCGCAGCGCCCTAGAGGCGACCGACGCGTTCCGGGCCTGCGGCGGAACGGTCGACCTGCTCTTCTGCGACATCGTCCTCCCGGATCGAAACGGGGTGGCCCTGGTGGAATCGCTCCTCCAGGACAAGCCCGGGCTCTCCGTGCTGATGGTGAGCGGATACCCGGATGACTTCGTCCGCTGGGAGACGATCCGCGAACGGGGCTACGCGTTTCTTCAGAAGCCCTATCCCGCGCGCGAACTGCTCCGGGCCGTCCGCATGCAGTTGGAACCGGCAGCGGCCCCGGGAGTGTCGCAGTAGCCCCGGCGAGGACGACAAAGGCCCCCGACCGGTCGGCCGGGGGCCTTGTCCGTGTCCCGCGACCGGATCAGGTCGCGGCGCCGGCGGATTCGGCCGGCTTCGCGGCGGCCTTCTCCGCCTTGGGCGCCTTCGGGGCCGGCGGCACGTAGTTGGTCCACTCGAGGATCGCCATCTCGGAACTGTCGGTCGCGCGCAGCTTCGCGAGGCGCACGATGCGGGTGTAGCCGCCCTTGCGGTCGGCGAAGCCCGGCGCGAGCCGTGCGAAGAGATCCCGGACCGGGGCCTCCTGATGCAGTTCGGAAAGGGCCTGCCGGCGCGCGGCCAGCGTCCCCTTCTTGCCGAGGGTGATCATCTTCTCCGCCATCCGCCGGGAGGCCTTGGCCTTCGGGACGGTGGTGCGGATGCGGCCGTGGGTGATCAGGCTGCACACCTGCGCCGCCAGCATGGCGTCGCGGTGCGGCTGTTTCCGGCCGAGCTTGACGGTGGTCTTGCGATGACGCATGGATCGGGCCTCCCCGCCGTTACTTCTTGGACTTCTCGGCCTTCAGTTCGGCGCGCGCCTTCTCGGCGGCCGCCGCCCGCTGCGCGGGAGTCGGCATCACGTCCGGATCGAAGCTCATGCCGAGCGACAGTCCGAGTTCCTGCAGCTTCTGCTTGATCTCGTTCAGCGACTTCTTGCCGAAGTTGCGGTACTTGAGCATCTCCGCCTCGGTCTTCTGCGCCAGCTCGCCGACGGTCGTGATGTTGGCGTTGTTGAGGCAGTTGGCCGCGCGGACGCTCAGTTCGATCTCGTTCACGCTCACCGCGAGCTTGCGGCGGAGCTCCTCGCGCTGGGCGTCGATCTGCTTCTCGCTCGCCTCGAACTCGATCAGGTCCTTGTCGTAGTGGACGAAGACATCGAGGTGGTGGCGGAGGATCGCGGCGCTCATCGTCAGGGCGTCATCCGGCGTGACGCGTCCGTCCGTCCAGATCTCGAGGACCAGGCGGTCGTAGTCCGTGCGACGGCCGACGCGGCAGCTTTCGACGGCGAACTTCACGCGGCGCACCGGGGAGAACAGGCAGTCGACCGGGATCACGCCGATCTCCTGCTCGGGCTTCTTGTTCCAGTCGGCGGGCCGGTAGCCGCGGCCGACGCAGACCTCGATGTCCATGTCGATCTTGCCGTCGGTGTCGAGCGTGGCGATGTGGTGATCCTTGTTCAGGATCTCGACCATCGCGTCCCCCTCGATGTCGCCGGCGGTGACCTCGCCCGGCCCCTTCTTGCGGAGGCGCAGGCGGCGGGGCTCGCGCGAGTACATCTTCAGCAGGACCTTCTTGAGGTTCAGGATGATGTCGGTGACATCCTCGACCACGCCCGGAAGGCTGCAGAACTCGTGCATCGCCCCCTCGATCTTGACCGAGGAGATCGCCGCGCCCTCGATGGACGAGAGCAGCACGCGCCGGAGGGAGTTGCCGATCGTGCGGCCGTAGCCGGCTTCGAAGGGCTCCGCGATGTACTTCCCGTAGTTCTGCGACGGGTCGGCCTCGGCGGGGATCACCGCCTTCGGCATCTCGAAACGCGCCAAACGGATTGGCATGACTGTTCCTCCCAGGGCCGGACGTTACCCGGCCCGTATGGTGTTGTCCCGGCCGCGCCCGCGGCCGGAAGCCTGGGTTACTTCGAGTACAATTCGACGACCTGCTGCTCGTTCACGATCGGCGCGATTTCCTCGCGCGTCGGAATGTGCAGCACCTCGCCGCGGAACTCGTCCTTGTTCAGCGACAGCCACGGGGAGATGCCGCGCGAGACGGCGGCATCCAGGAAGGCCTTGGCCTCGTCGCGACTCCCCTGCTTGTCCTGAACCTGGATGACATCCCCGGCGCGGAGAATGAGCGACGGAACCGTCGCGCGGTGGCCGTTGACGCGGATGTGGCCATGCATGACGAACTGGCGCGCCGCGCGCTGCGACGGCATGAAGCCGAGCCGGCGCACGACGGTGTCCAGGCGCATCTCCAGCATCTGGAGCAACGCGACGCCCGTGATGCCGCGCTTGCGCAGAGCCTTGGCGAAGAACCCGCGGAACTGCTGCTCCTGCATCCCGTACATCGAGCGCAGGCGCTGCTTCTCGCGGAGCTGCGTGCCGTAGTCGGACATCTTCCGACGCCGTGCGCCGTGCTGTCCCGGGGGATTCTGCCCCTGCTGGACGGGGCACTTCGCCATGAAGCAGCGGTCGCCCTTGAGGAAGAGCTGCATGCCCTCGCGACGGCACCGCCTGCAAACCGGTCCGGTATACCTGCCCATGGAAGTTCTCCTGCGGATCCTGGTGGATTACACGCGCCGCCGCTTGGGCGGACGGCATCCGTTGTGAGGGATCGGGGTGACGTCGCGGATCGCGGTGACCGTGAGCCCGGCGGACTGGATCGCGCGGATCGCGGATTCGCGGCCGGACCCGGGGCCCTGCACGCAGATCTCGACCTCCCGCATGCCGGTGTTCGCGATCGCGGCGCGGGCCGCCTCCTGCGCGACGACCGTCGCCGCGTAGGCCGTGCTCTTGCGCGAGCCCTTGAACTGGCAGCGGCCGGCCGAGTTCCACGCGACGACCGCACCGCGCGGATCGGTGATCGTGACGCTCGTGTTGTTGAACGTCGCACGGATGTGGACGATCCCGGTCGGGATCAGTTTGCCGCCCTTCAGGCGGGTCTTGCGGACCTTCGTGCCGGCCTCGGCGGCGGCCGCGCCCTCGGCGGGAGCGGCGGGGGCGGCGGCATCGGCCGGCGCGGCGGGGGCCGCGGGGGCTTTGGGGGTGTCCTTCTCGTCAGCCATGGGGTTCCTTCCTCGTCAACCGGTGGGGGTCGCCCGCCCTACTTCGGGGCGTCGGCCTTGACGGCCGAGCGCGCTTCCTTGCCGCGGACGGCGCCGACGGTCTTGCGCGGGCCCTTGCGCGTGCGCGCGTTGGTCTTCGTGCGCTGGCCGCGCACGGGCAGTCCGCGGCGGTGCCGCTGACCGCGGTAGGCGTTGATCGCGATCAGCCGGCGGATGTTCTGTTGAACCTCGCGCCGCAGATCGCCTTCCACGCGATACGCCTGGAGAATCTCCGAGATCTTGGAGATCTCCTGGTCGCTCAGGTCGTCGGCCTTCTTGGCCGCGTCCACGCCGGCCCGCGCGCAGATCTCGCGCGACTTGGCCAGGCCGATTCCATAGATGTAGCGGAGCGCATACTCGATGCGCTTCCGACCCGGGATGTCCACGCCGATGACTCTGGGCATACGTCCCCCGTCTCCTCAACCCTGCCGCTGTTTGTGGCGCGGATTGGTGCAGATGATCCGCACCACGCCCTTGCGGCGAACGATCTTGCACCGCTCGCAGATGCGTCGAACCGAACTGCGCACTTTCATCGCTCAAACCCCTCGCTGCGGCCGACGATGCGGCCCTTCGACATGTCGCACGGCGACATCTCGACCGTGATCCGGTCGCCCGGCGCCAGCGCCTCTGCCTCCGCCCCGGACGCGAAGAACGCCACGAATTCGTGGCCGTTTCGCAGCCGGGCGCGCAAAGCTTTGTAACTTATCACCTCGCGGACCTCTGCGTCCAGAACAAACCAGTCAGATTCCATCGGTCCCCGTCAGCACCTCGGCCGCGCCCTTCCCGACCGCCACCGTGTGTTCGGCGTGGGCGGACAGGCCTCCGTCGCGGGTCCGGACGGTCCACCCGTCCCCGTCGACGCGGACGGCGCACCCGCGCTGGTTGACCATCGGCTCGATCGCCAGCGTCATGCCGGCCCGCAACCGCGGCCCCCGGCCGGCGCTCCCGAAATTCGGGATCTGCGGCTCCTCGTGCAGGGAGCGGCCGATGCCGTGGCCGACGAACTCCCGAACCACCGAGAATCCCGCCGCCTCGACCACCGCCTGCACCGCGTGGCTGACATCGCCGAGCCGGCTGCCCTCGACCGCGACCGCCAGCGCCGCCGCAAGGGACTCCTCGGTCACACGGACCAGCCGGATCACCTCCGGATCCGTGGCGCCGACCACCACCGTCCGGGCCGTGTCGCCGTGCCAGCCCCGGTAGAGCACGCCGCAGTCCAGGCTGACGATGTCGCCCATCGCCACGCGCCGGTCGCCCGGGATGCCGTGCACGACCTCGTCGTTCACGGACACGCAGATGTGCCCCGGGAACCCGCGGTATCCGAGGAACGCGCTCGCGGCGCCCTCGCGCGCGATCAGGTCCCGCGCAATCCCGTCGAGCTCCCGCGTCGTCACCCCGGGGCGGACTTCGCGCGCCACCGCCGCCAGGACCCGCGCCGCCAGCCGGCCGCTCTCGCGCATGCGGTCCAGCTCGGCCGGCGTCTTGACGGGGATGCCCACCTACAGTCCGGCGAGGACGCGGAGGACGCGGTCCCGCGTGTCCTCCTTCGCGCCGGCCGCCTCGATCTCAAAGAGCACACCGCGCTCGCGGTACCACGCGATCAGCCCCTCGGTCTGACGCCGGTACACCTCGAGCCGGTTCACCACGGTCGCCTCGCTGTCGTCGGGCCGCTGGTACGTGGCCCCGCCGCAGGCGTCGCAGACGCCCGCGACCTTCGTCGGGATATTGCGCACATGGTAGACCGCCCCGCACTGCCGGCACACGCGACGGCCGGAAAGGCGGTCGACCAGCACGTCGCGCGGGACGTCCAGCAGGAAGACGCCGTCGACCTTGGCGCCGAACTGGGCGAGAAGTTCGCCCAGGCCGGCCGCCTGCTCGAGGGTCCGCGGAAACCCGTCGAACATGTACTTCGCCGTCCCCGGCTCCCGCTCCATCCGCTCGCGCACGATGCCGAGGATGACCGCGTCGGGGACCAGTTCGCCCTTCTCCATGTACGCCTTCGCCTGGAGCCCCACCGGCGATCCGGCCTTGACGGCCTCGCGGAGCATGTCCCCGGTGGACACGTGGAGGTAGTCGGTCGACGCCTTCAGCAGCGCGGCGACGGTGCCCTTTCCCGCGCCCGGGGCGCCCAACAGGATGATGGCTTTCATCGGGATCGATTCCTCCGGAACCCGGCGCGACGGTTCAGCGGCGGCTCCGCAGCTTCCCCTTCTTCAGGAAGCCGTCGTAGTGCCGCATCAGCAGCTGCGACTCCACCTGCCGCATCGTGTCGAGCATGACGCCGACGACGATCAGCAGGCTCGTGCCGCCGAAGAACGACGCCACGATCCACGGGATGCCGAGGTTCTGCTGCATGAGCGACGGGATGACGGCGATGATCGTCAGGAAGACGGCGCCCGCCAGCGTGACGCGGGTCATCGTGTGGTCCAGGAACTCCGCGGTCGGCGTGCCGGGCCGGATGCCCGGGACGTAGCCGCCGTACTTCTTCAGATCGTCGGCGATGCGGACCGGGTTGAACTGCGTCGCGACCCAGAAATAGGAGAAGAACAGGATCATCAGCGTGTACAGGCCCATGTAGGCGCCGGTCCCGTAGTCGATCGCCGCGCCGAAATCCTTGGCCCACGTCCACGGCAGGGCCCGGAAGACCTTGGGCGGGAACATCAGGATCGACTGGGCGAAGATGATCGGCATGACGCCGGCATAGTTGACGCGGAGGGGCATGTAGGTGCTCTGCCCGCCGTAGACCTTGCGGCCGACGACGCGCTTCGCGTACTGCACCGGGATCTTGCGCTGGGCCTGCGTGACGGCGATGACGCCGGCGATCACGAGGAAGATGAGGATCAGCATCAGCGCGAGATGGAAGATCGAGAACTGGCGCTCGTCGCCGACGGGCTCGAACATCTTGATCGTCTGGCTCACCGCCCCGGGCAGCCGGCTGATGATGTTGATCGTGATGATCAGCGAGATCCCGTTGCCGATCCCGCGCGCGGTGATCTGCTCGCCGAGCCACATCTGCAGCATGGTTCCGGTGGTCAGCGTGAGCACGGCCAGCACGAGGAAGCCGAAGTGGGACTGCATGTGGACGATGTCGCGGTCCATGCCGAACGTCGCCTGCGGATGCAGCATGGCCCCCGCGAGCGCGCCGCCCTGGATCAGGCACAGGGCGACGGTCAGGTAGCGCGTGTACTGCGTGATCCGCTGGCGCCCGGCATCCCCCTCGCGGGCCAGGCGCTCGAGGGCCGGCACGACCGCGGTCATCAGCTGGATGATGATCGAGGCGCTGATGTACGGCATGATGCCCAGCGCGCCGACGGCGCACCGGTCCATCGCGCCGCCCGTGAAGAGGTCGTAAAGGCCGAGGAATCCGCCGCCCGCCTGCCGCCCGATCTCCGCGATGATCTCGCGCAGCGCATTGTAGTCGACGCCGGGCACCGGCACGCAGGCGGTGATGCGCACGGCGAAGATCAGTCCGAGCGTGAACAGGATGCGGTCCCGGAGTTCGGGGATCTTGAAGCTGTTCGTGAACGCCGAGAGCATGCGCGCGGTCCCCCGGTCAGGCGATCGTTTCGCAGGTGCCGCCGGCCGCCTCGATCTTGGCCCGGGCGGAGGCGCTGAAGGCGTGGGCCTTCACGACGAGCTTCGTCGCCAGCTCCCCGGTGCCGAGGATCTTGACCTTCGTCGCGGCGGGGCCCTTCACCATTCCGGCGGCACGGAGGGCCGCCAGGTCCACCGTGGTGTCCGCGGCGAACGCCTTGAGGTCGCCCACGTTGACGGCCAGGAACTCCACCCGCGTGGGCGGCGTGAACCCGACCTTGGGCATCCGGCGGATCAGCGGCATCTGGCCGCCCTCGAACGTCGGCCGCCAGTGGCTGCCGGCGCGGGAATGCTGGCCCTTGTTGCCCCGGCCGGACGTCTTGCCCGCGCCCGAACCCTCGCCGCGGCCGACGCGTTTGCGCGGCTTGCGGGCGCCGGGGACATTCTTCAGTTCATGCAGTCTCATGACGGATCTCCGGTGGCGTCTCAGGCGGTGCGCGCGCGCAGCGCGTGGATGTCCTCGTAGCTGCGCAACCCCTTGAGCGCCTCGACAGTTGCGCGGGTCACGTTGAGCGGGCTGTCACTGCCCTTCGACTTGGCCAGCACGTCGCGGACGCCGGCGAGCTCCAGGATGGCCCGGACCGCGCCGCCGGCGATGACGCCCGTACCCGCCGAGGCGGGCTTCAGGAGGACGTGGCCGCCCGCGAAGCGCCCCTCGATCTCGTGCGGGATCGTGCGATCGCGCATCGGCACCGTCATCAGGCTCCGGCGCGCAACCTCGCCGCCCTTGCGGATGGCGTCGGCCACCTCGTTCGCCTTGCCGAGCGCGAACCCGACGTGCCCCTTGCGGTCGCCGACGACCACGAGGGCGCTGAAGCTGAAGCGACGGCCGCCCTTGACGACCTTTGCGCAGCGGTTGACGAACACGACGCGCTCGTCCATGCCCGAGTCGCCGCCATGCCGCCCGTCCCTGTCCTTATCACCAAATGGTTTGCGTCCGATCATCGCGTGTGCCCCCGGGTCAGAACTTGAGTCCGGCCTCGCGCGCCGCATCGGCGAGCGCCTTGATGCGCCCGCCGAACCTGAAGCCTCCGCGGTCGAACACGACCGCGGCAATGCCGCGCGCCTTCGCGGCGCCGGCCGCCGCCTCGCCCACCTTCTTCGCGGCGGCCACGGTGACCCGTCCCGCGAAGGACTTCAACTCGCCGGCCTGCGTCGAAACGGCCGCGACGGTCGCCCCGGTCGAATCGTCGATGAACTGCACCGTCGCGTGCTTCTGGCTCATGAACACGCTCATGCGCGGCCGATCCGCAGTGCCGTGAATCCGCTGCCGCAGCCGGAGATGCCGGCGCGCCCGATAATCCGCCTTCGTCTTGACTTTCATGCGTTTACGCCACCGTCTTGCCGGCCTTGCGCCGTACGTGCTCGCCCTTGTACCGCACGCCTTTGCCCTTGTAGGGCTCGGCCCGGTAGAAATTCCGGATCTGCGCGGCCACCTCGCCGACGAGGTGCTTGTCGCAGCCGCTGACGCGGACGGTCGTCTGATCCGGCACCTCGAGCTTGAGCGCGGCCGGCACCTGGAACTCGATCGGATGGGAGTACCCCAGGCTCATCGTGAGCTTCTGCCCCTGGGCCTGCGCCCGGAAGCCGACGCCTTGGATCTCCATCTCCTTGACATAGCCCTGGTGCACGCCCACGACGATGCCGGCCAGCAACGACCGCGTCGTGCCGTGCTGTCGCTTCTGAGGCGTCGAGTTGTCCCGCCGCTTCACGACGAGTTCCTGGCCGTCCATCGCCGCCGTGATGCCCTCCGGGCACACGAGCGTCATCTCGCCTTTCGGCCCCTTGACCTTGACCCGCGGCCCGTCGAAGGTGATGGACACCCCCGCAGGCACGGCCACCGGTTGATCCCCGAGTCTGGACATGATTGATTCCCCGTTCTCTCGCGGCGCTACCAGATGTGACAGAGCACCTCGCCGCCGACGGACTGGCGCCGCGCCTCGCGGTCGGTCATCAGCCCCTTCGAGGTGGTCAGGATCGCCATGCCGGTCCCGCTCCGGACGCGCGGCATCTTGTCCGCCGTCGCGTAGCGGCGGCAGCCGCTCTTGCTGACGCGCTCGAGCCCGCGGATCACGTGCAGACGGTCCGGGCTTCCGGGCTTGTCGTACTTCAGATGGACGTGCAGCGTCTTCCGGCTGCCCGCCCCCTCCGCCGCGTAGTCGAGGATGAACCCCTCGCGCTTCAGCACGCGGCAGATCTCGTCCTTCAGCCCCGAGAACGGCACGTCCACGGTGTCGTGGCCCGCCTGCCCGGCGTTGCGGATGCGGTTGAACATGTCCGCCACGGGATCACACAAGCTCATCGTCGCGTCTCCGTCCTGCCTACCAGCTGGCCTTCGTCACGCCCGGGAGCTTGCCCTCGAGGGCCAGCTCGCGGAAGCAAATGCGGCACATCTGGAACTTCCGCATGTATGCGTGCCTGCGCCCGCAGCGCTGGCACCGGTTGTACCGGCGCACCGAGAATTTCGGGGCCCGTTTCTGTTTTGATTCCCACGCCTTCGTCGCCACGACCGTTCCTCCGTCGCCCGCGTTACTTCGCGAAGGGCATGCCCAGGCGCTTCAGCAGATCGCGCGCCTCGTCGTCCGTCCCTGCGTTCGTGACGAACGTGATGTCCATGCCCTGCACCTTCTTCACATGGTCCGGATTGATCTCCGGGAAGATCGTCTGCTCCTTCACGCCGAGCGTGTAGTTGCCCCGGCCGTCGAAACTGCGTGCCGGCACCCCGCGGAAGTCCCGGATGCGGGGCAACGCCGCGGTGATCAGCCGGTCCAGGAACTCGAACATGCGCTCGCCGCGCAGCGTGACCCGGGCGCCGATCGCCATGCCCTCGCGGAGGCGGAAGTTCGAGATGCTCTTCTTCGCCTTCGTGATGACGGGCTTCTGCCCGGCGATCTTGCCGAGATCCTCGACGAGGACCTTCATGGTGTCCCGGTCGGTGTCGGCATCGAATCCCATGTTGAGGACGATCTTCTCGATGCGCGGCACCTGCATCGCATTCGCATAGCCGCGGTCCTTCTTCATCGCCGCGATCACTTCGGTCCGGTACGTTTCCTTCAGTCGAGCCGTCATGTCAGTCCCCCGCCGCGCCGCGGCATCAGGCCGGCTTCCCCGCC
>CAYODK010000033.1:0-37657 GCA_964402695.1 uncultured Verrucomicrobiota bacterium | reverse complement strand
CCCGCGAGCGCAACATTACGCAGATCGTGGCGGGAAAGCCGCGGGCGGGGCCGTGGGCCTGGCTGCCCGGACGGCGGAACCCGGTCGACACCCTGATCCGGGAGAGCGGCGACATCGATCTCTGCATCGTGCGCGCCGAGGGCGAGGGGGCGCCGCCTCCCGCCCGGCCCTCCCGCTGGCTCGCGACCGCGGCGGGGGCCGGAAGGGACGCCGCGGCTGGCGCGGGCGTGGTTGCCGGCATCACCGTGCTGTCGTGGTTTCTCAAGGATCTCACCGGCTACTGGACGATCGGCCTGTTCTACCTGCTCGCAATCGTCCTGCTGGCCACCCGCCTCTCCCGGCCCGGCATGCTGCTCACCGCGGCCCTCGCGGCGGTCGTGTGGAACTTCCTGTTCATCCCCCCGGAGTTCACGTTCCGGATCGGCAGCCTTCCAGACACGCTGATGTTCGCGATGTACTTCGTCGTATCGATCGTCGTCGGCGAACTGACGGCCCGACTCCGGCTCCGCGAGGCCTCGGAGCGGCGGCGGGAACAGCGGGCCCAGGCCCTGTACCGCATCGCCCAGAGCATGGTGGAGAGCGAATCGCTCGAGGGCGCCCTGCACGGCGTGATCCGGGAGATGGACGCCCTTCTCGATGCCGGGTCTGCGGTGCTGCTGGCCGGTCCCGACGGCCGGCTCGATCCTCGGTCGCGGCCGGTCGGCACCTGGGTGCCCGGCGCGAAGGAGGAGGCCGTCGCTGAATGGGCGATGTTGAACGGGCGGACGGCCGGCCGCTTCACCGACACCCTGCCGGAGGCGGAGGGGATCCATCTCCCGCTGAAAACAGCGCAGGGCCGCTGGGGCGCGCTCGCCGTGCGCTTCCGGAACTCCCGGGCGCTGGCGGTGGACGAGCGCGAGCTGATCGAGACCCTGGCGGACCAGATCGCGGCCGTCATCGAACGGTACCGCTGGATGGAGACCGCCAGCCGGTCGCGGGTGGCCGAGGAATCCGAGCGCCTGTATCGGGCGCTGTTCGATTGCGTCTCCCACGAACTGCGGACGCCGCTGGCGGTCATGACCACGGCGGCCGGCGAGCTCCGGCTCCTCCTCGACGCCTCGCCCCTCCGCGGCGCCACGACCTTTCTTGACGAGGTTGAGACCGCGGTCCGCCGCCTGCGACGGGTCGTGGACAACCTCCTCGACATGACGCGGCTGGAGACCGGGCGCCTGCACCTGGAGGCGGTCTGGTGCGACATGGACGAACTGATGGACGCCGCCCAGGAGGAGGTTGCGGACATCCTGCGGGAACACCGGGTCCTCCTCGACGCGGCGCCGGACCTCCCGAGCTTCAAGCTGGATTTCACCTTGATGCAGCACGTACTGTCGAACCTGCTGTCCAACGCGGCCCAGTACAGCCCGCCGGGAACGGAGATCCGCGTCGGCGCCCGCCGGGACGGCGCGGGCCTGACCGTGCGGGTGGCGGACCAGGGGCCGGGGTTCTCGGAGGAGATGATGAATCACGCCTTCGACAAGTTCTACCGCGGCCCGAACGCCAAGCCGGGCGGCACCGGCCTCGGCCTCTCCATCGTCCAGGGGTTCGTCCGCGCGATGGGGGGCACGGCGGAGATCGCCAACGGCGACGGCGGGGGTGCCGTGTTCACCCTCCGTGTCCCGGCGGAGTTCGCGGCGGAGACCGCCCCATGAACCCGCCCGCACCCGCCCGCATCGCCCTGGTCATCGACGACGAGATCCAGATCCGGCGGCTGCTTCGTGTGACTCTGGGGTCGGAGGGATACCTAATCCGCGAGGCGGAGACGGGCCAGGAAGGGCTGGTGGAGATCGCCCATCACAAGCCCGACGTCGTCCTTCTGGACCTCGGCCTTCCCGACATGGACGGCGTCGAGGTGCTGCGACGGCTGCGGGAGTGGAGCCGGGTCCCGGTGCTGGTGCTCTCAGTCCGCGAAGGCGTTGAAGACAAGGTCGCAGCCCTCGACGCCGGGGCCGACGACTATCTCACGAAGCCGTTTCACGGCGCCGAGCTCGGCGCCCGTCTCCGCGCCATCCTGAGGCACAGCGTGACGGGAGCGAACGCGCCGACGTACGAAGGCGGGGATCTGCGGATCGACTTCTCCGCGCGCATCGTGCAGCTGGCCGGGCGGGAGGTCCATCTCACCGCCACCGAGTACGCGTTGCTGAGGGTCCTCGCGATGAATGCCGGCAAGGTGGTCACCCATCGCCAGCTCCTGCGGGAGGTCTGGGGACCGAAGTCCGAGGAGCAGGCGCAGTACCTCCGCGTTTACGTCAACCATCTCCGCCGGAAGCTCGGCGAGCGCGCGGACAGACCCCGGCTGCTGCGAAACGAGCCCGGGATCGGCTACCGGCTGACCGGTTGAGCCCCGCGACACGCCGTGTGTGCGCGGCAGCCATCACCGCCCCCGGGCTGGACGGGAGACGACACGAGGTCTCCCGGATCGCAACGAGGAAGCCCATGGGCGGAGCCGGCCGGGGGCAACGCAGAGATCGCTGAGAAGAAGCTGCGGATGGAGGAGGATGTCCCGGGACCCCTCCATTGGATGTTGGGTGTTGGATATTGGCTGTTGGATGTTGCGTTCGATGTTCGGCGTTCGGCGTTCAGAGGGTCCACCCGTTCTCGTAGGCCGGCGTGAGGAGCTTGGTGGCCTCGGGGCTGTTCGGGAAGCGCATCGCGGCGGGATCCCATTCGAGGCGCTTGCCGGGGACGCGGAGGGCGGCGTTGCCGAGGAGGACGAGCTCGGTCAGCGGCGCTCCGCAGTCGGGCCAGTGCTCGCTCGGCGCGGGACCGCCCTGGATGGCGTCCATCCACTCGCGGTAGAGGTCCTTGCTGCGCGGGAGGGTCTTGTCCGGCAGCGCCGCCGCCTTCATGCGCGCCTCGGGGATGAGCCTCGGTACGCTGTCGGTTCCGTCGCCGAGCAGCTTCCCCTTGGTCCCGATGTAGAGGATGCCCATGGCGGGCAGCGGCCGGTCGGGTTCGAGCTCCGGCGGCCGGGGGGGCTTGAGGCCGCCGTCGTACCAGGTCACCCGCACCGGCGCGAGTCCCTCGCGGGCGGGGAAGTCCCATGTGACGATCGAACCGAGCGGCCACGATTCGTCCATGGTGCGGGTCGACGTTGCGCTGACCGCCGACGGCGCGCCGAGCTTCAGCGCCCGGCGCGGCGTGTTGAAGTGGTGGCAGCCCATGTCGCCGAGGGCGCCGGTGCCGAAATCATACCAGCCGCGGAAATTGAACGGGTGGTAGACGTTCGGCCGTCCATGCCGGGCGCCGCGCCCGAGGACGCCGACGAGCTCGGCGGGCCAGCGATCGACGAAGGGGCGCTTCGGCGCGGGACCGAGCCAGAGGTCCCAGTCGAGGTGCCGCGGCACCTCGTCCGATCCGGCGGGACGCGCCATGCCCTGGGGCCAGATGGGGCGGTCGGACCAGATGTGGACCTCCGTGACATCTCCGACCAGGCCCGCCTGGAGGAATTCGCACGTGCGACAGCCGGATTCCGTCGCGGAGGACGAGGCAGTCATCTGGGTCATGACGCCGGCGTCGCGGGCGGCGTCGGCCAGCACGCGCGCCTCGCGGACCGTCCGCGTCAGCGGCTTCACGGTCAGGACATGCTTCTTCTTCCGCAACGCAGCCAGCGAGATGACGGCGTGCGTGTGGTCGGGGGTGCCGCAGTAGACCGCGTCGATCCGGCCGCCCTCGGCGTCCAGCATCTCGCGGAAATCCCGGTAGCGCCGGGCATCGGGGTACTGCGCGTGGGTCTTGCCGGCGTACTCGGTGTCGACATCGCACAGCGCGGCGACGGAGAAACCGGCCTCGACGCAGTGACGGATCTGGCTGTGCCCGACGCCGCCGATGCCGACGGCCGCCAGGCGGATCGTGCCGGCCGGTGACGGGGCGCCCGGCGCGCCGAGCACACGCCGCGGAACGATCTGGATCCCCGCCCACGCCGCCGCCGCCGCATGCAGGAACGACCGCCGGGACACCGACCGACCCATGGTCTTCATCCGTCCCTCCCTCTTCCGCTCCGAAGCGGCCGGACGTCCCCCGGCCGCGGTTCTGTCGACGGCCCGAACATACTCCGGCGCCGCGGCCGGTGCCCAGCGGAAACCGCGCGGCCGGAGGGCTGGCCGGCGGCTTGTGTCGCGCATCCGCCGCGTGTAGGATGCGGGCGATTTCCGAGGGGACATGAGCGAACTCGATCTGTCGGTTGTCGTACCCGTCTTCAATGAGATTGAGAGCGTCGAGCCGCTGTGCCGCGCCCTTCATTCGGTGCTTTCGGGGCTGGCGTGCCGCTCCGAGGCGGTGATCGTCGACGACGGCAGTTCGGACGGAACGTGGCCGCGCCTGGTCGAGCTGTCCCGGGAGATCCCGCGGCTCCGGCTGATCCGGTTCCGGCGGAATTTCGGCCAGACCGCCGCGATGAGCGCCGGGTTCGACGCCGCGCGCGGCGCCGTGATCGTGACGATGGACGCCGACCTCCAGAACGACCCCGCCGACATCCCGAAGCTGCTCGGCCTGATGAAGGATGATGTCGACGTGGTCAGCGGCTGGCGCAAGGACCGCAAGGATCCCTTCCTGAACCGCCGCCTGCCGTCGATGCTCGCGAACGGGCTGATCAGCCGGATCACGGGCGTCGCGCTGCACGACTACGGGTGCACGCTGAAGGCCTACCGCGCCGCCGTGATCAAGAACGTGCGGCTCTACGGCGAGATGCACCGCTTCATCCCGGCGCTCGCGAGCTGGGTCGGCGGCAAGGTGGTCGAGGTGCCGGTGAACCATCACGCGCGGCGCTTCGGCCGGTCGAAGTACGGCATCTCGCGCACGACGCGGGTCGTGCTCGACCTGATCACCGTGAAGTACCTGCTGCGGTACAGCCAGGGCCCGATGCAGGCCTTCGGCAAGATCGGCGCGGCGCTGGGCGTGCCGGGGCTGCTGCTGCTGGCGTTCATGGTCCTGGCCCACCTGTCCTACCTGGCGTTCGGAACGGAGTTCGGCTCGGAGCTGATCAAGCGTCCGTTCTGGCTCATCTCCGCCTTCATGCTGATGCTCACGGGCATCCAGTTCGTCTGCATCGGCCTGCTGGCCGAGGTCATGACGCGCACCTACCACGAGTCGCAGTCCAAGCCGACCTACGCGGTCCGCGAAACGGCGGAGTCCCCGGCCGCCGGATGACCTCCGCGGCGTCCAACCGCCTGGTGGAGACCCTCGGCGGGGCGTCCGCCGCCGACACGGTCGTCCCGATGCAGGCCCACCCGGGCGTCGCCCTCTTCTTCGGCCTGCTGCTGGTGGCCGGCCTGGGGCTCGGCCTGGCGGCGTTGGCGTGGATGATCGTCCGCCGCCCGCGCACCGACCTGCTGGTCGCGCGGCCCTGGGGCGCGCACGACGCCCTGCGCCTCGCCATGGTGCTGCTCGTGCTGCTCGGCGCCTATCTCTCCTGGGTCGCGCTCGTGCAGCGGGTCCGCCCGGACCTGGCCGCCACCGAGGCGTTCGCCGCCACCGCGACCGCCGCGCAGAGCGTCGTGTTCCACTGGCCGATCCTGGTCTTCGCGGGCCTCCGCATGGTCCGGGACGGAACCTCCCTTCGCGCGGCGTTCGGCATCGAGGGCCGCCGCGCCCCCGCGCACGCCGGGCTCGGCGCGGCGCTGTACCCCGCCTCGCTCCCCGCGGTCGCCGCCGCGGCGTTCGTCGCCCAGCTGGCGATCCGGCGGTTCGGGATCGAGGCCGGGCCGCAGGAGGTTCTGCGCCTGATGATGGACCGCGGAGCGGGGGCGATGCGGTTCTACCTGATCGCACTGGCCGTCGCCATCGCGCCGGTCGCCGAGGAGATCCTCTTCCGCGGCATCGTGATGCCCGTTCTCGCCCGCCACACGGGCACCGTCTGGGCGCTGGTGGCGAGCGCGGCCGTGTTCGCGGCCCTGCACATGAACCTGGCCGCGGCGGCGCCGCTGTTCGTCCTCGGCCTGGTCCTCGGCCTCGCCTACCTCTACTCGGGCTCGCTGACCGTCCCCATCGCGCTGCACGCGGTGTTCAACAGCGTGTCGATCACCGTCTCGCACCTGCTCCCCTCCGCCGCGGGCTGACGCCGGCGGGCCCGGGGCCGCCGGCGAAAGCGCTTGCGCGGCGCGGACGGACGCGTACACTGTCCGCGAAATGACGACGGCATGGCATCCGGGCTGGTGGCTTCCCCGCGGGGTTCCGCGCGGGCGCTGATGCCGTTGCGCCGTGCGTACGAAGGACCCCGGGATGAACCCGGGGTTTTGCATTTGAGAAGGTGCCAGGTGTCGGGTTTCGGGTGTCAGGTGGGGGCGGAAGAGGAACCGCCGCATCCCCTGACACCTGAACCCTGACACCTTCCGGGAGAGACCGATGCTGGCGAAGCGGATCATACCGTGCCTGGACGTGACGGGCGGGCGGGTCGTGAAGGGCGTGAAGTTCGTCGAGCTTCGCGACGCCGGCGATCCCGTCGAGTGCGCGCGCGCCTACGAGGCGCAGGGCGCGGATGAACTGACGTTCCTCGACATCACCGCATCGTCGGACGGGCGCGACACCATGGTCGAGATCGTGCGCGCCGTCGCCCGCCAGGTCTTCATGCCGCTGACCGTCGGCGGCGGGATCCGGGTCATCGACGACGTCCGCCGCATGCTCCAGGCCGGGGCCGACAAGGTCTCGGTCAACACCGCCGCGGTCAACCGTCCCGACCTGATCTCCGAGGGCGCGCGGCGTTTCGGCAGCCAGTGCATCGTGCTGGCGATCGACGCGCGCCGCCGCACGACCGGCCCGGGCTGGGAGGTCTACACGCACGGCGGCCGCACGCCGACGGGCATCGACGCGGTCGCGTGGGCCCGCGACGGCGTCGCGCGCGGCGCGGGCGAGATCCTGCTCACCAGCATGGACTGCGACGGCACGAAGGCCGGCTACGACCTGGAGCTGACCCGCGCGATCTCCGAGGCCGTCCACGTGCCCGTCATCGCCTCCGGCGGCGCGGGCACCCTCGACCACCTCGTCGAGGCGGTCACCCTCGGCCGGGCCGACGCCGTCCTCGCCGCCTCCATCTTCCATTTCGGCGAGTTCACGATCCCCGCCGTCAAGGCCCACCTGCGGGCCAGCGGCGTCGAGGTGCGGCTGTGAGGACGCATGAGGGCATCGACGCGCGCAGCCTCGCCATGGCGCGGGCCGTCGTCGCACGCATCGATGCCGATCCGCGGCGCGGAGGCCTCGATCGCGCCCGGACGACCTGCCGCCGCTGGCTGGATCAGGGTGTCGCAGCGGCCGCCGAATGGGCGCGCGTGCTCGACACCGGATCGTGGGAGGAGATCCGCCGCATTCTGCTCGATCCCTCCGAGGCCGGGCGCGCCCTGCGTCAGAACTCGCCGTTCTGCGGGATACTGACGCCCAGGGAACGGTGGACCATCTACCGGGAGTTCGACGGCCATGACTCTTGACCAACTCGAGCACGTGCTGCGCGCCGCCGGCGCCATCACCGGCGAGCCGGAGATGGTCGTCATCGGCAGCCAGGCGGTGCTGGCCGCATGCCCGGATGCCTCCGGGATCCTGGCCGCCTCGATGGAGGCGGACCTTTATCCCCCCGCCGCGCCGGAGAAGGCGGACCTCATCGACGGGACCATCGGCGAAGGCTCGCCGTTTCATGAGACCTTCGGGTACTACGCGCACGGCGTCGGTCCGGAGACCGCCAGCCTGCCGGCGGGCTGGCGGTCGCGGTGCAGGACGGTCGAAAGCCCCGCAACGGGCGGTGTCCGGGCCCTGTGTCCGGCGCCGGCCGATCTGGCGGCGAGCAAACTGGCGGCGGGACGGGAGAAGGATCTCGCCTTCGTGGCGGCGATGATCGCGGCCGGGCTCGTGCGTCCGCCGGACATCGCCGCGGTCTGCGAGGAACTGCAAGCGGCCGATGTGGAACCGGTGAAGGCGCGGCTTGCCCGCATCGGCGGAGGACGACCATGAGGGAGTTGGAAGAAGGCACGGACCTGCGGCTCGACTTCGACAAGCTGGCCAAGGCGGCGGCGTGCGGCGGCGTGCTGCCGGTCGCGGTCCAGAACGCGGACACGAACGAGGTGATCCTCGTCGCGTACACCAACGAGCAGGCGTTCCGCCTCACGCTCGCCGAGCGCCGCCTCGTGCTCTGGAGCACGTCGCGCAACGAGCTGTGGGAGAAGGGCAAGACCTCCGGCGAGACGTTCGATCTCGTCGAGGCGCGCGTGAACTGCGAACAGAACTCGCTGCTCTACCGCGTCCGCCCGCGCCGCGGCGGCATCTGCCACACGAAGAACCGCGCCGGCGCGCCGCGGAACTGCTACTACCGGCGCATCGATCCCGGAACCGGCCGCCTGGAGAACCTCGACCCATGAGCCCCGGCCCCCTCGCGAACCTGACCGTGCTCCCCGACCGGGCGGGGTTCCTCGACCGCGCGAAGCGGGGCACCGTCGTCCCCGTCTGGGTCGAGGTCATCGCCGACCAGGAGACGCCGGTCTCGGCCTACGAGCGCGTCCGGTCGGTCCTGCGCCGCCGCGATCATGCCTCGCATACGTTCCTGCTCGAAAGCGTCGAGGGGGGGGAGTCGGTCGGCCGCTACTCGTTCATCGGCGGCACGCCGCGTGCGATCCTCCGCGCGTGGGGCCGGCGGACGGAGATCCAGTTCGCCGACGGCCAGCGCACGGTCATCGCCGACACGGACCCGCTGGACGCCGTGCGCGAGTTCATGCGCCGCTTCACCCCCGTCCCCGAGCCGTCGCTGCCCCCCTTCATCGGCGGCGCGGTCGGCTTCCTCGGCTACGACTGCATCGCGCAGTTCGAGCCCCGCGTGCCGGTCCGCACCGACGCCGCCCTGCGCGCGCCGGACATGGTCTTCATGGTCACCGACGCCCTGATCGTCTTCGACCGCGTCCGCCACACGTTGAAGATCCTCGCGAACGCGTTCGTGGAGGACGACCCCGAGGTCGCGTACGACGAGGCCCGCCGGACCATCGCGGCTCTCTTCGATGCGCTGCGCGCCCCGCTGCCCCGGACGCTGACCGACATCCACCAGCCCGCCGAGCCGCCCGAGCCGCGTTCGACGATGACGCGCGCGGCGTTCGAGGCGGCCGTTGCGAAGGCCCAGAAGTACATCCGCGCCGGCGACATCATCCAGACGGTCCTGTCGCACCGCTTCGAAGTCGACTTCGCGGGCGACTCGATCGATGTCTACCGCGCCCTGCGTCTCGTCAACCCGTCGCCCTACATGTTCCTGCTCGATCTCGGCGACAGCTCGCTGATCGGAAGCTCGCCCGAGATCCACGTCCGCAGCACCGCCGGTCGCGTCGAGGTCCGCCCCATCGCCGGCACCCGCCCGCGCGCGGCGGACCCGGCGGAGGACCGCCGCCTCGAGCAGGAGCTGCTGGCGGACCCGAAGGAGCGGGCCGAGCACATCATGCTGGTCGACCTCGCCCGGAACGACCTCGGACGCGTGTGCGCGCCGGGCACCGTGCGGGTGCCGGAACTCATGGTGGTCGAACGCTACAGCCACGTCATGCACATCGTCTCCGACGTCACGGGGACCCTGGCGCCGGGACGCGACGGCTTCGATCTCATGCGCGCGACCTTCCCGGCCGGGACCGTCAGCGGCGCGCCGAAGGTCCGCGCGATGGAGATCATCGCGGAACTGGAGACGTCGCGCCGCGGCCCGTACGCGGGCGCGATCGGCTACTTCAGCTTCGACGGCAACCTCGACTCGTGCATCACGATCCGCACGATCATCCTCGACGAGGGCAAGGCCTGCGTGCAGGCCGGCGCGGGCATCGTGGCCGACTCCGATCCGGGCCGGGAATACGATGAGACCTGCAACAAGGCGCGCGCGATGATGAAGGCGCTGGCCCTGTCGCGGAAGTTCGGCGCCGCCCGCCGGGAGGCCGCCCCATGATCCTGATGATCGACAACTACGATTCGTTCACCTTCAACCTCGTGCAGTACCTGGCCGAGCTCGGCGCCGAGGTGAAGGTGGCGCGCAACGACGAGATCACCGTGCCGCAGATCCGCGCGCTCGCGCCGGAACGCATCGTCATCAGCCCCGGGCCCTGCACGCCGGCGGAGGCGGGTGTGTCGTGCGACGTCATCCGCGCGTTCGGCCCCTTTCTGCCGCTGCTCGGCGTCTGCCTCGGCCACCAGAGCATCGGCCACGTCTACGGCGGCCGCGTCGTGCGCGCCGGACGGCTCATGCACGGGAAGACGTCGCCCATCCTGCACCATGGCGAGAGCGTGCTGGCCGGGATGCCGCAGCCGTTCGACGCGACGCGCTACCACTCGCTGCTCGTCGAACGCGAGAGCCTGCCGGCGTGCCTGCGGATCACCGCCGAGACGGCCGAGGGCGAGATCATGGGCCTGCAGCACGTCGAGCATCCCGTCCACGGCGTGCAGTTCCACCCGGAGTCCATCCTGACGCAGGACGGCAAACGGATCCTGGAGAACTTCCTGAAACTCTGAGCCGGTCGCTCCGCCGGAGCGATGCGCCGGGTCGTTCCGGATCAATCCCCCAGCGATTCGAGCGCGTCGAGCAGTTCGACGCGGACCGCGTCCGCCACGCCCCGGTCCTTCGCCGCCGCCCACGAGAGCCCGTCCGCGCCGGGCGCGTCGAGCACGCGCGAAGGCGCCGCCGCGAGCAGCGCCTTCGCCGCGGCCAGCGCCGGCGGCGTTCTCCCGGCCCTTTCGACGTCCGCGATGCGGTCGCGGAGCATCGAGAGGTAGGCGTGGTCGCCGAGCCCCTCGCGCAGCGCCTCCATGTGACGGCTCGACGTGGCGCCCGCCGCGTCGATGAAGAGCGGCGTGTAGCACGTGCCGGGCGCCGCATACTCGTTCCAGGCCGACCCGCCGCCCGCGTCGCCGAACGCCCAGAAGAACTCCGCCGGCGCCTCCTCGCGCCAGCAGGTCCACGCCTGCAGGCGGTGGTAGGCGTACGGATCGAGCAGGCGGACCGGCCCGCTGCAGGAGTAGAAGTTCAGCGTCCGCCCGGCCGCGCGCTGCGCCGCGTAGACGGCGCGGAAGGCGGGCCCGCCGGCGAGGAACATCGGGCGGTTGGGGCATAGCACGTCGCACAGCTCGAAGACGCCCTTCGACTGCGAAGGGTCCTTCCACGTCGGATCCTCCCAGATCAGGATCCCCGTCCCCGCGGCGCGGATCGCCTTCGCCCACGCGGCGATCGTCGCGTCCTGCGCCGCCTCGTGGGGCTCATCGACCAGCAGCAGCCCGAGCCGCGACGTCTCGAGGCCGAGCCCGCGCCAGTGCGCGGCGACGGTGCGGATCCATGCGCCGACCCGGGCATCGAATTCGGACGTACCCATGGCCGCGTCGCCGAAGCGGTCGCGCACGCTCAGGAAGACCCGCCAGTGGCGCGCGCCGGACCAGCGGCGGACCCACTCGTCGAGCCGCGCGAAGTCCGGCTTGTCCTCGCGCGGCAGAACCGCCGTCGTCGCCCACGGCGTGTCGACGCCATAGCGGCGCAGAACCGCGATCACCGCCTCGCGGTTCGCGGGCGTGATCGAGTAGCGGCTCTCCGCGTCCGTGTAGTCCCAGCCGCCGAGGCTCAGCGGCGGCTGCGCAGGGAAGCGCAGCGCGGACACGCGGACGCGTAGCGGGATCGCGAGGTCGCCGCCCGCGCGGCCGCTCACGACAACACTCCCCTCGTGCGTCCCCACGGGGACGGTCCGCGGCTCGAACGTCAGCCAGACCATCCGCGTCATGCCACAGGGCACCCGGACCGGGAAGCCGTCTCCCGCGCGGGCGGCCGGCTCGAGGGCATCCGCGACCGGGATGCCGCGCTTCGTGTCGGTCCAGGCCACCCCGTGCACGGTCACCCAGTCCGGATTGTCGCCGCCGGGAAGGCCCTCGATGCGCAGGCGCAGATCCGCGTCCTTCTCCCCCGCGTTGGACAGGTGGAACGCCGCGTGCCGCGGCTCGCCGGTCATCAGCGCAACGTCCAGGCGCGGCGAAGCCGGCGCCACGGGCGGGGCGTCGGTGACCGAGATCGGATCCCACGGCGGCGCGGCCCACACCGTCAGCGGCGCCCGCCCCGCGGCCCGCCAGAGCGCCGCCTGGACCCGGAAGATCCGCGCGTGGGGTTCGTTCAGGGGAAGCACGACACGGAATGCGGCGGGGTCCGCATCCGGGAGCGCGGTTGCCGAGGTGGCCGCCGCCCGGAGTTCGCCCGCCAGCTGAGAGCGGCGGTCCGCCGCCACCGGCGCCGCGGCGAGTGCCGCGCCCACGGCGTCGGCATCGGCCAGCAGCCGCCGGGTGATGCAGGCGCGCATCCGGCCGCGGAGGTAGTGCGCCTTCACGTCGAGGATCGCCTCGCCGGCCGGCGCCCGCGCGAGCAGGTCCTCCGGGCCGCGGAACACCTCGATCTCGTCGGCGAAGATGAAGGGGCTGCCCGCGTCGACGACGAACTTGACCCACCGGCCGCGCGTTGCGAGCCGGTCCGTCGCGTAGCGGTGCACGCGGTAGCCCTCGGCGGGGGGCAGGCCGCCGGCCATGGCGGAGAGCTGCACGAGTTCGCCCGCCGCGTGGTAGCGCCGGCCGTCGTCGCTGACGAGGATCTGGATCGACGCCGGCCACCCGACCCCCGCCGTGCCCGCCGCGGTGCGGAACGAGACGCCGCCGACCGGTTCGACGCGGCCGAGGTCCACCGTGATCTGGACCATCGGCTCGTGGTTCCACCCGACCGTCGCCTTCTGGGTCCAGAAGTGGCCTTTCGCAAGCTCCCCGTCGGTCAACTGCCCGGCGTCGCCGGGATCGGTGCAGTGGGCGTAGTTCGGCCTCGGCTCCAGCCGGTACGGCCGGCCGAGGGCGACATTGGTGCCCGCCGCCGGGGCGGACACCGTGAGAGCGGCGGCGATCAACGGAAACCACGCGGTCATCTTCATCGCACACCCCTGCCGTTGTCCGGGACCGCACGCGCGTCCCGGGTTCCATCGCGCGCGGATGTTGTCAGTCGTCCTCGTCCCCGGCCTGCGCGAACACGAAGCCGGCGCGGACCGGTGCGGGCATCGGCGAGTCGGCGCCGCGGACCGACCGCCAGATCACCTCGTTGAGCCGCAGGTCGTCGGCGGCGTCCTCGGCGGTGAAGTCCATCCGTCGCGATTCCTCGGCCCCCCAGGCAAGCTGGCCGTTCCGCTGGTCGAGGTCGACGTTCGCGGGGACGGGCTCGTAGGGACGGAGGTCGGGCGCCGCCTGAAAGCAGCCGTACATCGGCGCCGCGGCGGCGTCGAACTGCGTCATCGGCTGGAGGCCGAGGATCAGCTCCATCGTGCGGAGCATCGAGCAGGTCGAGTACATCGTCGAGTCCACGATTCCGCGGCGGACGTGCGGCCCGGCGACGAGCGCGACGGTCCGGTGCGCGTCGACGTGGTCCGGGCCGTTCTGGGCGTCGTCCTCGACGACGAAGATCGCGGTGTCCTTCCAGAACCGCGACCGCGACACCGCCTCGACGACGCGGCCGAGCGCGAGGTCGTTCTCCGCGACGAACGCGGTCGGCGTGCGCTCCTTCGCGCCGGTGCCCGCCGTGTGGTCGTTCGGCAGCCGCACGATCTGCAGCCGCGGCATCGTCCCCTCGCGTTCGAAGCGCCGCAGTTCCTCGATGAAGCGGTCGGCCCGCTTGAGGTCGGAGTAGCCCATGTCGAACGACCGGAACCATGGATCGAAGCGGCCCTCGAGCGACTTCAGCCGCGCCTTGCAGGGGTCCGCCGGCGTCTTGCCGTTGCTGACGAACTCGCCGTAGCTGCGGAACGACACGCCCGCCGCGATCGCGCGGTCCCAGAGGTAGCCGCCGGCCGGCGCGGCGATCGGGAACGCGCCCTCGCTCGGGTAGGAGAACTTCTTGCTCGCATTGTGCCCGTAGGCGAGCGGCCAGGTCTTCTCGACGTAATCCGTCGCGTACGCCCCCATCGACCACTCGTGCCCGTCGGCGCTGACCTCGCTCTCGACGTAGAAGTTGTCGAGCAGCACGAACTCCCGCGCGAGCTTGTGGTGGTTCGGCGTCACGCGCTCCGGGAACAGGCACAGCGAGGGATCGCCGTTGCCCTCCTTCACGTCGCCGAAGACCTGGTCGTAGGTCCGGTTCTCCTTGACGATGTAGATGCAATGCCGGATCGGCGACGGGTCGCCGGGACGCGCCGGGATCGGGCTGTCCGCCGGCCGGGCCGCGACGGCGGCGGAGCCGGGCTGCGGCGGCGAGCAGCGGTACGCGACCGCCGTCCACTCGCGCAGCACCGCCTCCGCGGCTTTGCCCGTCGGCAGGTCGACGATGCCCAGCGTGCCGCGCATCAGTCCGCCGATGTACTCGGTCACCGTCCCCTTCGGCGCGGACCGGCCGGGCTGCGGGCCCTTCGGGTTCGCGCGGGCCACAACGCCCTTGCCGTTGGCGACGAGCAGCCGCCGGCCGTCGGGCGTGACGCGGACCGACGTCGGGTACCAGCCGACCGGGATGAAGCCGAGCGACCGGCTGCGGCCGCGGCGCGACACGTCGAAGACCGCGACGACGTTGAGGTTCGCGTTGGCGACGTAGAGCGTCCCCTCGTCGGGCGACAGCGCCAGGCTGTTCGGCGTCGAGCCCGGGGGCGCGTCGGGGTGCATCGCGGCATGGATCGTCTCGACGGCGCGCCCGGTGGTGGTGTCCAGCACGCTGACGGTGTTGCGGTTCGCGTTCGCGACGTAGAGGAGCCGCCCGTCGCGCGTCAGGATCATCTCGTTCGGATGCTCCTGCACCGGCCACGCGGCCTCGACGCGCGAGGCCTCCAGGTCGATGACCGCGACGGAGGCCCGCGCCCACAGGCTGACGTAGAGGCGGTTGCGCCGCTCGTCGAGCCGGCACGCGTACGGGAACGGGGCGTCGGGGCCCGTGGGATCGAGCATCGCCTCGGCCCGCTTGGTCACGGCCGAGGCGTCGAGGTCGGCCGTCGCCCCGGCCGCCCCGTACACGCGCGTCGCGTCGCCGGTCAGCGCCGCGCCGAACGCGAACTCGAGCACGTTGCTGCGCGCGGCGAGATCGACCTTCGCGACCCGGTGGCCGAGGACGTTGGCGACGTAGAGGCTCGTCGCGTCGCCGCTGACGGCCAGCCCCGCCGGCACGCCGCGCTGCTTCACGTCGCGAAGCGGGATCGCCGTCTCGCGGCCGAGCTCGCCGGCCTTCGCGTCGAAGTCGAACGCCCGCACGACCTCCGTCCCCGCGCCGCTGCAGAAGAGCCGCCGCCCGTCGGACGTGAACTCGATGCCGTAGAACGCCTCCTCGACCCGCGACTGCGCGACGACCGTCCCGGCCTCGAGGTCGACCACGTGGACCTGGTGCGGGCCGTAGCCGGCGTGCAGCACGGCGGCGAAACGCCCCTCGGGATGCACCGCAACGTTGACCGGGAAGTCGCCGAGATCGACCTGCCTGCCCACCGGCCGCAGCGACCACTGGTTCGGCAGCAGGACCGACCCGTCCGGCTGCGCCCCCGGCCAGACCGCGGCGCGGACGTCGACGGCAAGCCTCCATCCCAGGAGGAGGATTGCGACAGACAGCGAGGGTTTCATGCCGCCATTAGGACACGCCCCCGTGGCCGGATCACGCCCAAAATGGTTCCAAGTTCACAATTCGCCCCGGCCCGGGTTTGGCCTTGCCTCGGCGCGGGATCGGATGGCATATGTCGGACAGCGCATGGGGTGGACGCCCCGGCATGGCGCCTGAAGTTCCTGGAGACGAGCGATGAGACGGACGATGATCGGACTCGCCTTGGCCGCCGGAGTCGCCGGCGTGTCGTCGGTCGCGTCCGCCACCGTCCTGGGCTACTGGGAGTACGATGACGCCGCCGCCGGAACCAGCGCCACGACCCTGGTCACGGATGCGAACGCCCCGATCCTGAACGGAACGGCGGCCGCGAATGGCGTGGGGGCCCGGCCCACCCATGATTCCCTCACGCCCGGCCCTGTTATCACCTCGGGCGATGGCGGCGCGGTCGTCAACGCGGCCAACGACACGTCGCTCCTCTTCGTCAACGCCGGCATCCCCGGAAACCTGAACAGCCACGACGGCGGGCGGGTCGACATGGCCGACAACGACCCCCTGACCCGGCCGCGCAACCTGACCGTCGAGGCCTTCATCCGGATCGACGGGCGCGTCAACTACCCGACGATCATCGGCAAGAGCCGGGCCGACAGCGGCGGGACTTCGTGGACCCTCGACCTGAGCAACAACGGCACCCTTCGCGCCCGGGTCGACAGCCAGCCGCTGGGAACCGGCGGCTCCGGCGTCTCGGGCTTCAACCAGGGCTTCTCCACGACGAACAACCTCGAGGACAGCGACTGGCATCACGTCGCGATGACGTACGATGACATCACCCGCGCCCTCCGGCTCTTCGTGGACTACATGGACGTGGGCGGCGGGTTCACCACGTTCAACATCGTCTACGACAACCAGCCCCTCCGGGTCGGGCAGGGTGCCGGGGGCCGGGCCTTTGACGGCTGGATCGACGAAGTCCGGATCAGCGACACGGTCCTGTCCACGAGCGAATTCCTCCGCGCGGTGCCGGAGCCCTCGTCGCTGGCCTCCCTCCTGCTGGCCGCCGGCCTGCTCCACATCGGCCGCCGCCGCACCGTCCGCGGCTGAACGTCCGATGTCCGTGGCCCGGCCGGCTGGCCGGAACCGGCCGATTCGGCTACACTGCCCCGCTTTCAACGACGGAAGGAACGGGCATGGATCTGCAGAAGCTGTTCGCGGAGCGCATCGGCGGGGCGAGTTTCGGAACGTCGACCGAGATCTACAAGTTCGAGAAGATCAAGCGGGCCAAGGCCGCGGCCAAGGCGGCGCGGCCCGACGTCGAACTCCTGGACTTCGGCGTCGGCGAGCCCGACCGCATGGCCCCGGCCCCGATCCGCGAGGCGCTGAAGAAGGCGGTCGACGAACCCGCCAACCGCGGCTACGCCGACAACGGCATCCGCGAGTTCAAGACGGCCGCCGCCCGGTACATGGCCTCGTTCTTCGGCGTCACGGACCTCGACCCCGACACCGAGATCAACCACAGCATCGGCTCGAAACCCGCGCTGGCGATGCTGCCGCTCTGCTTCGTCAACCCCGGCGACGCGGTGCTGATGACCGTCCCGGGCTATCCCGTGCTCGGCACCCACGCGCGCTACCTGGGCGGCGAGGTCGTGCGGCTGCCGCTGCGGAGGGAGAACGGGTTCTTCCCCGACCTCGACGCGATCGACCCGGCCGTCGCCGCGCGCGCGAAGCTCCTCTACGTCAACTACCCCAACAACCCGACCGGCGCGGCGCCGACGGCGGAGGTCTTCGACCGGCTGATCGCCTTCGCCCAACGACACAACGTCCTGGTCGTGCAGGACGCCGCCTACGCGACCCTCGTGTACGGCGGACCGCGTCTGTCGATCCTCGGGCGGCCGGGCGGCAAGGACTGCGCCATCGAGCTGCACTCGATGAGCAAGTCCTACAACATGACCGGTTGGCGCCTCGGTTTCGTCGCCGGCGCGCGGCGGACCATCCAGGCGTTCGCCGAGGTGAAGGACAACATCGACTCCGGCCAGTTCAAGGCGATCCAGATCGCCGCCTGCGCGGGCATCGCCGATGTCGCCCTCTCGGAGGCCATCCGCGAGCACTACCGGCGGCGCCTGGAGAAGATGACGAAGATCCTGTGCGCGGCCGGCTTCGAGGCCCGGATGCCGGGCGGCACGTTCTTCATGTACATGCCTGCGCCGAGAGGCGCCGGCGCAACGGAGTTCAAGACCGCCGAGGACGCGTCGCAGTACCTGATCCGCGAGCAGTCGGTCTCCACCGTCCCGTGGGACGATGTCGGCTCATTCCTGCGCTTCTCGTCGACGTTCGAGGCCCGGGATGAGGCCGACGAGGACCGCGTCCTGGCCGAGCTTGGCCGGCGCCTCGCCGACGCGAAGCTTCGGTTCTGACGCATGACCGCCCCGCGCCCCGCGTACCCGGAGGCCCTGGAGTCCGCGTGGCTCCGGCTGGCGATGGACGCCCTCGGAGCGCGCGACACGGAGACGCTGTGCGCGCGCCTCGAGCCCGCCGTCGCCCGGCTGAGCGACCTCTTCACGACCGAGCGCGCCGCCGGCTTCGACCGCTACGCCGACACGCCCGAGCTGCTCGCGGCCTACGGCCTCTTCTTCTTCCCGCAGACCTTCGTGCGAACCGCATTCGCGCTCGCCGAGTGCGCCGCGCGGACGCCGGAGGCGTTCGAGACCGCGCCGGGCCGCCCGTTCCTCGTCGCGGACCTCGGCGCAGGCACGGGCGCCGCCGGGCTTGCGGCCGCGGCCTTCGCCGCAACCCGCGGACGTCCCGTGCGCCTCGCGGCGTGCGACCAGTCCGGCGCGAGCCTCGACATCCTCCGGCGCCTCGCGCCGGAGCTGGCGGCCGGAGGACCCGCGCCGGCGGTCGAGACGGCGGTCGCGGACGCGCGCGGCTGGACGCCGCCCGCCGGATGCGACCTGGTCGTCGCCAGCTTCGCCCTCAACGAGTTCTTCGAGGACCGGCCCGACGCCGAGGCCGCCGCGTGGATCGCGCGCGCGATGGAATCGCTCCGGCCCGGCGGCCTGCTGCTGCTCCTCGAACCCGCGACGAAGACCTGCGCGAACCGGCTCGGCCGCCTGCGCGACCGGATCGCCGCCGAGGGCGCCGCACGGATCGTCGCGCCCTGCCCGCATGCGTTCCCCTGTCCCCTGCTGGCGCGCGGCGGCGAGCCGTGGTGCCACGAGGTCCGCCGCTGGCGCGTGCCGGACGTCGCCGCGTACATCAACCGCCGCCTCCACCGCGAGATCCAGGCGCTCAAGTTCAGCTTCCTCGCCCTGCAGCGCGCCCCGCCGCCGGCGGAGGCGACGGGGGACCCGGGCCGCGGACGGCTGATCGCCCCTCTGCGCGAGACCGGCGGACGCCTCCTGTCGGCCCTGTGCGGCGGCGACGGCGCCGGGCTCTCGTGCGAAACCCTCACGCGCCACATGACGAAGGCGGACGTGAAGGCCGTCGTGCGGACCTGGGAGCGCGGCGACCTCGTCCGCCTCGGTTCCCCGACCGTCATCGGCGCCGGTCGCATCCTCCGCGGCGCTCCGCTCGAGCGTGAATTCGGGTTCGACGACTTTCCGCGTGCGCGGGCGGGCGGCGGGCGGTAGCATGCGGCGCGCATGATCACGCTTCTCGACGGCATCCTGGAGACCAAGGACCCGACCCGCGCCGTCATCGTCTGCAGCGGCGTCGGCTATGAGGTCCACATCCCGCTCAGCAGCTTCGACCGGCTCCCCGCGCCCGGCGAACGCTGCCGCGTCCTGACCCACCACCACGTCTGGGCCGACGGCCAGGCGCTCTACGGCTTCGCGACCGAGGGCGAGCGCCGCATGTTCCGCCTGCTGCTCGACGTCAGCGGCATCGGCCCGAAGACGGCCCTCAGCGCCCTGAGCGGCCTCGCGTCGCGCGACCTGACCGCCGCGATCGTCGGCGGGGACGTGAAACGGCTGTCGTCGATCTCCGGCATCGGGAAGAAGACCGCGGAGCGGATCGTCCTCGAACTGCGCGACAAGATCACGGACGGCGAGGCGATGGAGGCCATCGCGGGCGCGATCGAGCCGGACCCCGATGCGCACAAGCGACGCGACGCCGCGCTCGCGCTGGTGTCGCTCGGCTACAAGCAGGCCGAGGCGCAGAAGATGGTCGCGGCGATCTCCGCCGAGGACGCCGCGGCGGCGTCCGTCGAGGACCTCGTCCGCCGCGCCCTCACCGGCCGCTGAGCCGCCCGGCGCCTACGCCGGCGGCCGGCCGCCGCGACGCTTTCCCGGCCGCTGCTTCGGCCCGGGCTCCTGGAGCGGGAAGATCTCCAGTGCGCCCTCCCACGCGGCCAGGCGGCCGGCGAGGTCGCGAATCACATCGGCCTTCGCCGCCGCGGGCGCGAGGTTCTTCAACTCTCCCGGGTCGGCCCGCATGTCGAAGAGCTGGACCACGGGATCGTCCGTGTAGGCGATGTACTTGTACTCCGGCGTGCGGACCATGCGGCCGGTGCGGAACGTCTCCGACACGAGGAACTCGCGCCACGGCGCGCTGTCACGGCCCTCGAGCAGCGGCCGAAGGCTCGCCCCGCGCGCCTTCGGAAGCCCGTCGATCCCGGCGAGGTCGCACAGCGTCGGGGCGACGTCGAGGCCCGAGACCAGGTGCCTTTCGTCGCGCCGGCCGGCCTGCAGGCGTCCGGGCCACGCGGCGATGAAGGGCACGCGCGCGGCCTCGTCGTAGAGGAACATCTTCGAGGTCAGCCCGTGCCGCGCGAGCCCGTCGCCGTGGTCCGCCGTCAGGATCACCAGCGTCTCCTCGGCAAGACCCGCGTCCTCCAGCGCATCGAGCACGCGGCCGATCTCGGCGTCGACCATCTCGACCATGCGGTAGTAGTTCCACAGGTACCAGCGCCAGTGCTCCGCGGACCAGGCGGCCTTCTTCTCTCCCCGGCGGCGCCGGAGAGCCTCCGGCTCGTTCGGGTCGTGGCCGTGGTTCGGCGGAAGCGGCGGGAGATCCTCCGGGATCGCGCCAAGACGCGTGCGCGGCGTGCCGTCGCCGTGCTCGAAGACCCAGTAGCAGCAGTCGTGCGGCTGGAGGAAGCCGAGGTTGAGGAAGAACGGCTTCCCGCCGGCCCTCCGCGAACGAAGAAAACCCTCGGCGGCGCGCGAGACGGCCATGTCCGTCACCTCGCCGATCCCCGACCCGGGCGTCAGCACACGGAAGCTCTGCGTGAACGCGCGCCCCGTGATGTGCCACTTGCCGGCGTAGACCGGATCGTAGCCGCGTGCGCCGAGCCACTGGCCCATGTCCGGCATGTCCGGCGCGATCGGCCACTGGTCGTTCATGATCACGCCGTTTTCGGACGACGCGCGGCCGGTGTACCAGCACGTCCGCGCCGGACAGCAGACCGGATTGGCCGAGTAGGACAGGCTGAACGACGTGCCCGCCGCGGCGAGACGGTCCATCGCCGGCGTGCGGACGTGCGCGCAGCCGAAGGCCGAGACCGCCTCCCAGTGCTGCTGGTCGGTGTGCATGAAGAGCAGGTTCGGGGGCCGCTTCTCCGACGCCGCGGGGGCGCGCCGCGCCGCGAGCATCAGCGAAAGCGCTCCCGCGCCGCCCGTCTTGAGGAAGGTCCGCCGGCTGGTGCGAAGAGCCGTCATGCCGCAGCCCCTTTCCTCGCCGGCGCGCCGGCCAGGTAGGCCCGCCGCCCGCCCGCCGCGAGCAGGACCCGGTGGGCGTCGTCCAGCCACCAGCGCCACGGCATCACGCCGCGGCCGGTCTGCTCGAAGACGTGCAGGTTCAGCGTCCGCCCGGCCAGCGGCACCTCGTGCCGGCCGATGTAGACGATCCGCTGGCCGGGCTTCGGGAGATCGAGGTCCTCCATCAGGTCGAATTCCAGCGGTGCGCCGGCCTCGAACGGAAGCAACGGGACGGCCGCGAAGAGCGACCAGGACGAGGTCCACCGCGCGGGAACGGGGATGCGCCGCTCGCGGGCTCCGCAGAGCACGATCTCCTTTCCCTCGACCCGGCCCGCGCGCTGCTGGTCCATCTCGCCCGCCTCCGCCAGCCCCGGCGCGCGGACGTCCCACCGGATGTCGAGGCTCCAGCGTCGGGGCGTCAGAAGCGGGGCCGGCCCGCCGTCGATGCCGGCCTTCGTCGTCATCGTCGCGAAGCCCGTGACGACGCTCTCGGCGACCTCGAGGCGGACCGCACCGGGTGCCGGGATCCGCCGGATCGACAGCGCCCCCGCAAAGCCGCCCCCCGTTGTGCCGTCCGGAGAGGGCACGAGCGACTGGCGGGTGAATTCCTGGACCCAGGCCCCGCCGGGCTCGAACGCGACCGCCGGCGGCGTCCACATGTCCACCCGCGCCCCGAGCGCGGCCCAGTCGCGGGGAAGTGCATTCATGGAGGTGTCAGGTGTCGGGCGTCAGTCCGGCCGGCCCTGAAACCTGGCACCTTCAATGTTGGATGTTGGTTGTTGGACGTTGGCTGTTGGATGTTGAGCCTGTTCACTCCCCGCCCTTGATCTCGTCCCACAGCTTGATGAACTTCTGGTTCGCGTCGCCGAGGTCGAGGTTCATTTCCGAGACCGCCTGGCGCTCGGGCGGCAGCAGGATGGCCGGGTTCTCGCGGGTCTCCTTCGGCAGGTGCTCGTAGCTGGCCTTGTTGGGGCAAAGGTACTTGGTGAACGAGGTGTTCTGCGCGGCGACCTTGGGGTCGTGGAGGAAGTTGATGTACTTGTGCGCCAGTTCGATGTTCTTCGCGCCCTTCGGGATCACGACGCAGTCGCAGGTGGTGACGAAGCCCTCCTTCGGGAAGAAGATGCCGATGTCGTCGTTCTCGGCCTGGATCTGCAGCAGATCGCCGACGTAGCCCTGCACGAGCAGGAACTCGCCCGACGCGAGGCCCGGCTTGTACTGCTCGTTCTCGAACTTCGCGATGTTCTTCTTCCAGCGCAGCAGGACCTCCTTGGCCTTCTGCAGCTCCTCGTCCTTCGTGCTGTTCCCGCTGAATCCGCTGAATCGCAGCGCGACGGAGATCGCCTCGCGCATGTCGTTGAGCAGCGTCATGCGGCCCTTGAGGTCCTCGCGGTCGAACATCGCCCACGACTCGACGAGATTCGGGACCTTGCTCTTGCGATAGCCGACGGCCGTGTAGGAGATCGTGTAGGGGACGCAGGACTTCATCTCCTCGTCCATCGTGACCTTCAGCGCCATCGGGTCGACGTTCGCCACGTTCGGCAGCAGCGACCGGTTCAGCGGCTCGAGCATGTCCTCGTGCCGCATGATCTGGATCATGTAGCTGCTCGGCACCGCGATGTCGTAGCCCGTCGCGCCGGCCTTCAGCTTGGCGTACATGTTCTCGTTCGAGTCGAAGGTGTCGAGGACGACCCGGCAGCCGTTCTCCGCCTCGAACCGCTCGATCAGCGCCGGGTCGACGTAGTCCGCCCAGCTGTAGAGATGCAGCACCGGCTTGCCGCCACCGCAGCCCGAGAGCCCGACCGCCACCATTGCCGCCGCCGCCAGAATCCCGATCCGGATCGCCTTCATCGAACCCCTCCGTGCGCGCGGGCACCCCGCCCGTGTTTGGGTCCAAGAATGACGCGACGGGACGGCAATGCAAGAAGGGAGTTGAGGAGGGTGTCGGGTTTCCCGCCTTCGCCAGAGGCTTCGGCGGGCAGGCAGGTGTCAGGAAGGAGAACATCGAGCTTCGAACATCTGCACCAGACGCCTCTTCCAAACCCTGGAAGGCCTGCGCCCGGGGCTTCCAAGCCTTGGATCTTCCGCTTTCCGTCTTCCGTCCTTCCTCCCTGACACCTCTCTTTTTCCGAATACAGCGCCCCCGGGAGGCGTATAAAGGTTGTCCGACGCGTAGAGGTCGAGGGGTGAACGAATGGCCGACGAAGCACGCGACGAGACGAACGGACCGAAACCCGGAGAACCGGCCCAACCGCCGGCGTTCGAGGACGTCATGGCCCTGCACGAGACAGCCCTGCTGCGGTACGCGGCGCGCCTGCTGAACAATGCGGACGCCGCGCAGGACGTCGTGCAGGAGACCTTCATCCGCCTCCACCGCCGCTGGGGCCCCGGCGGGCCGCAGGGCGCCCACGTCCTGCCCTGGCTCTACCGCACCGCCCACAACGCGGCCGTCGACTTCATCCGCCGCGAGGAACGCCTGCGCGCCCTGCACGAGAAGGCCGTCGAGGAATCCGGCCCGCCGGTGACCCTGCCCGCGACCGACGACCCCGCCGAGCGCACGCGCCTCGCCCTCGAACATCTCGCCCGGCTGGCCCCGGGCGAACGCGAGGTGCTCGTGCTCCGCCTCCAGGAGGGCCTCTCCTACCAGGACATCAGCCGCGCCACCGGCCGCACCGTCGGCAACGTCGGCTGCCTCCTCCACCACGCCGTCAAGAAACTGTCCGCGAACCTCAAGCGGGCGGGAGTGCTGTGACATGAAGCCGCATCCCGAATGTCCGAAGATCGAACCGGATCTCACCGCGTACCTGACGGGCGACCTGCCCGCGGCCCGCGCGGCGGCGATCCGCGACCACCTGGCCCGGTGTGAAGGCTGCCGGGCGTCTGCGCAGGAACTGGCGACCACCCTCGACCTGCTGCGCGGCGCCCTGGCAGCGTCCCCGTCCGTCCCCGAACGCCTCGACCCCGCCCGCCGCACCGCGATCCTCGCCGCCCGGCCGTCGCGGACGACGATCTGGCTCGACGCCTGGCTCGTCCCGCTCGCCCGCGCCGCGATCTTCGTCGTCGTGCCGGCCCTGATCCTGGCCGCGCTGATGATGCCGGCGATGCAGGGCGGTCGCATGGCCGCCACGCGGATGGCGCTTCCCGATGTCGAGATGGCCGCTGCCGACCCCATGGCCGCGCCCGCCGAAACCCCGGCGCGCCAGCTGGGGCTCGATGCGTTGGCCGAGCCGCTCGACACCATCGTCATGGGCGCGCCGGCCGGCGGCACTCGCAGCGGCCGCGAGGGCGCGAAGACGGCGGACTACTACTTCATGGACGCCCAGGCCGCCGGCGAAGGCCGCGCGGCGGGTGCGTCCCCCGCTGCCGCGCCCGCGTCCGCCAAACCGGCCGAGGTGTCGGCGCTGGGCGACGTACCCATGGTCGGCCGCCTGATGCGTGGCGCCGAGGCCGTCTCCACGCCGGTCCCGGTGCCCCCGCCCGCGCCGTCGCGTCCCGCCGCGCCGCCTGCGCCGCCTGTCGTCGCGGCTCCGGCGAAGACCGCCCCGGCGTCCGGGGCGAATGAACTCAGGGAAGGCGAGGAACTCAAGCGCGAGATCCCGAAGCCCATGTTCGTCGGCACGCCGGTCGGGGCGAAGGTTCCGAATCTCGAGCCCGCGGGCACGCCGCAGCCGCGGATGATCATCGGCGAGCCGAAACAGAACGTCGCCGGTGTGGATGCCGCCAAGTCGCGGCTGTCCGTTGAGGAGAAGGCGAAGGAGACCTCCGCCGGATGGTTCGAGTCCTCGCCGGGCGACAAGAACGTCGCCGACGTGCCCGGGATCCCGGCCGCCGACAACGCGCCGGCCGGGCCGGGCGCCGCCCCGGCTGCGGCGGAACCGCCCCTTGCGAAGTCCGGCGCGGGCGCGCTGGCCCTGAACGGCGGCGTGATGTTCTCCGGCGGTGCCTTCCTCTCCAGCGGCTCGGCGCTGCGCGAGAAGGGACAGGCCTCCGCGGCGAAGGCGACCCAGGAGGCCGCGGGCGAGCGGATGGCCACCACGCTATACCCGGTCCAGCCCTCGATCGCCGAGATCGTCACCACGAGGGACACGGTCGCGAACCGCGGCGAGTTCATCACGATGGGCGGCACCGCCGGCATCGGTGGCGGCGGGGCCGCGGACGCCTCGGAGTTCGGCCGCCAGGTCGAGGCCGCCCGCGAGGCCGGCACCCACGCGCGCCGCGCCCTGGCCGAAGGCAAGGCGAAGGCCGGCGAGGCGCTCGACTTCAGCGGAGTCGCGGTGGGCCAGAAGCCGGCCGCGGCCGCCATGGACGACACCGTCGCCGGATTGGGCGCCGCGCGCACGGACGAGGCCGACGGGCGCGACCGAAACGCCGCGCTGGGCTACCAGTACGCCGCGCAGGACAAGAAGGAGCAGGACGTCGAGCGCTGGGACGTTTCCGACGCCCGTCGGGGCAACCGCGCGACGGTCGACGAACTGCGACGGAAGAGCGACATGGAAGGCTTCGACACCGACGGCGACGGCGCCGCGGCGAAGAACCCGCAGCCCGTGGTGGTGAACGGGGTGCTCTCCGTGCGTAGCGCGAGCGGCCACGAGTCGCCACCGGCCCCCGACGGCACCGTCCACGCCGGCGCGATCGCCGGAGCTTTCGTCGCCCAACCCGAGTCCAAGCCCCAGTCCGAACTGACCGGCCTCGACCGGGCCGGGAAGGAGATCGAGGTCCTCGCCGACATGGAGAAGAAGTTGGAGGAAGCCCCTCGCGAACCGGCCGGACAGCCCGTCGCACCCACCTTCAAGCCCGCCGGCTTCAACCCGGTGGTGGAGGCGGCGGAGAATGCGTTCTCGACGTTCTCGATCGACGTGGACACGGCGTCGTACACGATGGCGCGGCGGTCGATCCTGGAGGGGAAGCGGCCGGAGCCGGAGTCGGTGCGGACGGAGGAGTTCGTCAACGCGTTCGACTACGATTACGCGCCGCCGGCGCGGGGCGCGTTCGCCATCCACGTGGACGGCGCGCCGTCGCCGTTCCGGAAGTCGATGGACGTCCTCCGCATCGGCATCAAGGGCCGGCGGATCGGGCGCGACCAGCACGTGCCGTCGAACCTGACGCTGGTGATCGACACGTCGGGCTCGATGCAGACCGACGACCGCATCGGCCTGATCCGCCGCTCGCTGCGGATGCTGGTCGACCAGCTCGACCCCGAGGACCGCGTGGCGGTGGTCCAGTTCGGCTCGAAGGCAGCGCTGCGGCTCGAGCCGACGCCGGCCGCGCAGAAGGAGCAGATCCTCAAGGTCATCGACTCGATGGAGACCGTCGGATCGACGCAGCTCGAGGGCGGGCTGAAGCTCGGCTACGAGGTCGCGGCGAAGGCCTTCCGCAGCGGCGCGTCGAACCGGGTGATCCTGATGAGCGACGGCGTCGCCAACCTCGGCGCGACCGAGGCCGCCGCGATCCTCGCGACCGTCGAGGCGCACCGGAAGCAGGGCGTGCGGCTGACCGTGCTCGGCTTCGGCACCGGCGCGTACGACGACGCGATGCTCGAGAGCCTCGCGGACAAGGGCGACGGCGCCTACACGTTCATCGACTCCGAGGAGGAGGCGAAGCGGGTGCTCGTCGACAACCTCGCCGCGACGCTGCACGTGATCGCGTCCGACGTGAAGATCCAGGTCGAGTTCAACCCGCGCCGCGTGCAGCGCTGGCGCCAGCTCGGCTACGAGAACCGCGCGCTCACGAAGGAGCAGTTCCGCGACGACACGGTCGACGCCGGCGAGGTCGGCTCGGGGCAGTCGGTGACGGCGCTCTACGACGTGCAGCTCGACGGCAGCGCCTCCGAGTGGATCGGCACGGTCCGCGTCCGCTACCGCGACGCCGAGACCGGCCGGGTCGAGGAGATCGAGCGGCGCATCACGGCGCGCGACTTCACGCGCGACTTCGCCGCCGCCGCCCCGCGCTTCCGCCTCGCCGCCGGCGTCGCGGAGTTCGCCGAGCTGCTGCGGCTGAGCCCCCATACCTTCTCGCAGGGACGCGATCTCGCCGACGCGCTGGGCGTGCTGCGGCCGGTGGCGATGGAGCTTTCGATCGATCCGCAGGTCCAGGAGCTGGTGCGCCTGGCCCAGGCGGCGCAGGGGTTGCCGTACTGAGACGAGGTTTCAGGTGTCAGGTTTCAGGTGTCAGGAAGGCGAACATCGAACACCGAACATCCAACATCGAACACCGAAGTCCGGCCGGGCACCGAATGGCCAACACCGACACGCGCACCTGCTGACGCCTGACACCCGACACCTGACACCTTCTTTTCGTTTCCGTGACAATTCCATGACCACGCGATGAGCGAAACCGGTCAGAACCTGTGCGACGCCCGGGGGCGGGAACGTCGGAACGGCCGCGACGGAGCGCGGCCCTCCACCCTCCCCGGGAGCACCGCCCTGGAGGGCGCCGCTCCGTCGGCGCCGCGGAAAGGACCCATGAAGACGAGACTGATGTACACGGCCATGGCGGGGATGCTGGCGTCGTGCATGACACCGCAGGCGAAGGACGGCCGGCCGGACCTCGAGATCCGCGAGCTGGCCGCCGCGGGCGAGATCAAGGGCGACAACCTGACGGTGGGGGTCACCTTCGAGGCGGACGTCCGCAAGGCGGGCGTCGAGCTGCGCGTCGCGCGCGGCATGCTCTCGCTCCTCGCCGGCGACGCGGCCGTGGCGCCCGCGCTGCCGCGCGGCGTGACGCTCGAGCGCAGGGCCGGCGACTACGTCCTCGCGTTCGACCGGCGCGGGCTGCACACGATCGAGCTGCGCTTCGCCGTCCAGGCCGCGGCGGAGGGCGACCTGCGCCGCGCGCGCGTCGAGCTTCCGGATGCGACGATCCGCCGCGTGCGCGTCGTCAGCGACCGTGCCGACCTCGACCTCAAGTTCGACGGCGCGCTGAACGTCGAAAGCGCGCCCGGCCCGGACGGCGGCACGGTCGCGACGGCCTTCCTCGGCGCCGGAAGCCCGCTCGACATGCGCTGGCGGCCGAAGGTGGCCAAGCTGACCGGCGACCTCGCCGCGTCCTGCGACCTCCACACCATCGCCGTGGCCGGCGTCGGGGCGCTGCGGATCGACTCGCTGCTGACCTACCGCGTGGTGCAGGGTTCGCTGCAGGCGCTGGCGATCGACCTGCCCGCCGGCCTCAACGTGACCCAGGTCCGCGGCGTCGACATCCGCGAGTGGCGGATCGAGCCCGGCGAGGGCGGCGCGCGGCGGCTGGCGGTGACGCTGAGCCGGCCGCAGGAGAAGGTCTACCAGCTCGGCATCGAAGGCGAGACCGCGCTGCCCGCCTTCCCGGCGACGTTCGACCTCGGCATTCCCGCGCCCCGCGACGTGATCCGCGCGAGCGGCTTCCTGCTCGCCGGGGCGGACGGCGCGATCAAGCTGGTCGTCCAGAAGGCCGCGGGCCTGACGCAGATCGACCGCGCCGCGCTGCCGGAGGTCAAGAGCGAGGGCATCCCGCGCCGCGCCGCGCCAACGCGCAGCTCCTACGCGTACCAGTTCGCGAACCTGCCGGTGCAGCTGCAGATGAGCGCCGACGACATCGTCACGGCCGTGCACGCCGAGGAGCGGCTGGTCGTGTCGCTGGCCGACAACGACCTCTCCCTCTCCGCCGCGATCGAGCTGGACGTGCGCGACGCCCCGGCGCGGGAGATCACGATCGAGACCGATCCGGCGTGGACGGTGGCGCAGGTCACCGGCCAGAGCGTCGGCGACAGCGACATCCGCGACGAGGGCGGGGTGCGGAAGGTGCGCGTGGTCTTCAAGCAGGAGCTCTCCGGCCGCGGGCTGGTCGAGCTGCGGCTCGAGCGGACGCTGAAGGACGCGGACCTGAAGTTCGACGTGCCGCGCGTCCGCGTGACCGGCGCCCGCACCGAGCGCGGCCACGTCGTGCTGCGCGCGGAGAAGGGCGTGCGGCTCGAGCCCGCGACCGCGACCAACCTGCGCGAGATGCACACCGGCTCGCTGCCCGTCGCGGTGCCCGGCGCGCAGCGGGCGTGGCGGTTCAAGGACGGCGACTGGGCGCTCGCCGCGACGATCGAGCGCGAGGAGCCCGCGCTGCACGCGGAGCTGTTCCACCTCGCGACGCTGGGCGAGAGCGGCCTCTATGGAAGCTGCTCGATCACCTACTTCATTGCCGGCGCGCCGACGCGGACGCTGCGGGTCCGCATTCCCACGGACCTGCGGAACGTCGAGATCACGGGCCGCGACATCCGCGCGAGGCAGCAGGACGGCGAGGTGTGGACGGTGCAGCTCCAGGACAAGGTGCACGGCGACTACACGCTGCTCGTCACCTACCAGCAGCCGGCGGCGTTCGAGGGCGGCGAGGTCGCGCTCGGCGGCATCCGGACGATCGGCCCCGAGAGCGAGACGGGCTACCTCGTCCTGGCCGGCTCGGCGAGCCTGGCGTTCGCGGGCGAGAGCCGGCGCGACCCGGCGATCCTTCCGATCACCCCGGAGGAGCTCCCGCGGGAATACGCGCTGCTCGTCACCGACCGCGTGCTCCACGCGTCGAAGTACGTCGGCGGGCCGCACGAGGCGGTCGTCAAGGTGCGGCGGCTGCCGACGCTGGCGCCGGTGGGGCAGGTGGCGGACCACACGACGCTCGAGACGCGGCTCAGCCGCGACGGGGAGGCGGTGACGGAGGTCACGAGCTTCGTGAAGAACACGTCGCAGCAGTACCTCGGCGTGAAGCTGCCGGCGGGCGCTGCGCTGTGGTCCGCGACGGTCGACGGCACGGCCGTGCAGGCGCTGGACCGCGGCGAGGGCGCGGTGCTGGTGCCGGTCGAGCGGCGTCTCGACCCGAACCAGCCGCTGCGGATCGGCCTGACCTACGCGCAGCAGACCCCGAAGCTCGGCTGGCGCAACCGGCTCGCCTTCGCGGCGCCGGCGTTCGACACGCGGACGGTCTTTGCGCGATGGACGTTCACGACGCCGGAGGGCTTCCACATCGCGGCGGGCGGCGGGACGATGATGGCGCCGTCGCGTCCGCCCTCGGGTCCGGCCGGCCTCGCGCTGCACCTCGGCGCATTCTTCCGCACCCTGGCGCGCGACGGCTTCGCGTGGATCCTCCTCGGTCTGGTCGTCGCGTTCGCCGGCGCCCCGATCGCGTACAACGTCGGCGCTCGGCGGCCGGCGGCGTGGACGACGTGGGTCGCGGGCGTGGTGGGCGTGGCACTGGTCGCGCTGCTCGCGATCGGGGCCGACGCGTGGGGCGGCGGGGCGCCGCAGCCCGCGGCCGGCTTCGCGGCCGACCGCCAGTGGGAGTTCACGAAGCCCGTCACGCTGGCCGACGGCGGTCTCGCCGTTTCGCTCGCGGTGACGCGCGATGCGTTCGCGGCATCGCGGATGGGCCTGGCGGTTCTCGCGGCGCTCGTCGCGGGCGTGGCGCTGGTCCGCCGCGGCGCACGCCGCGGCCGGCGCATCGCCGGCTGGGCGACGGGGCTGGCGCTCCTCGCGTGGGCGGTGGCGGGGATTCCCGCGGCGCTGTCGTGGACGGCCGCCGTTCTGGGTGCGGTGCTTGCGCTGGCGCCACTGGTCGCGTGGCTGCGGTGGATGCGCAACGCGGGCCGGCGCCGCGCCGCGGTGCGGCCGCCCCCCGAGCCGCCGGCGGGCGACTCGTTTGTCGCGCGCATTCCTCCGCCCATGCCGCCGTCCGGGCCGCCTGCCCCGCCGTCCGCACCGGCCGCGGCGGGCGCCACGGTGGCGCTGCTGCTCTTCGCGGCCCTTGGAACGGTCCGCGCCGACGCCCCCCCGCCCGCGCAGGCGGGGGCTCCGGCGCCGGAGCCGGCCGCCGCACTGGTGCGCCGAGTCGAAGTCGCGGTCGAGGCGCCGGATGTCGCCAAGCCCGAGCCGCGGAACGCGCGGATCGCGATGTCGATTTCGTTCAACGCGGAGACCGCGACGAACCTCCTGGTCCTTCCGGCTCCGCGCGTGCTGACCGGCGCGGCGCTGGGGTCGTCGTATCTGAGGCTCGTTCCGTCGGAGGCCGGCGTGATGCTGCACGCGGACCGGGCGGGCGAGTACCGCGTCTCCCTGACGAACCTCGTGCCCGTGGTCGAAAAGGACGGCGCATGGCACGTCGACCTGTGGCTGCCGGAGAGCGTGGAGAACGGGGTGTCCCTGGCGCTCCCGACGGCGGGCTGGGACGTCGAGTCCGTCCAGTCGGTCTGGCTCGAGAGCCGCGAGGAGGGCGGGGGCACGGTCGCGAAGCTGGTCGCCGGTCCCGCGAGCGCGATGACGATCGCGTGGCGTCCGCGGCAGCGCAAGACCGAGACCGAGAAGGCGGTCTTCTTCGCCGAGATCAACACGTGTGCGGTGCTGCAGCCGGGGCTGGCGGGGATCACGCACTCGATCCGCTACCAGATCGCCCAGGGCGAGCTGCAGGCCCTGCAGCTCAAGATGCCGGAAGGCGTCAGCGTGACGGCGGTCGCCGGCGCGGGCCTCGGAACGTGGCGGTTCGATCCGGCGACGCGGATGGTCGACGCGCTGCTCGAGAAGCCGGCGGCGGGGGCGTACGCGCTGACGGTGGTCGCGCAGCGCGCGTTCGAGGGGCTGCCCTACGAGGCCGAGCTGCGCGAGCCCGAGGTGGTCGGCGCGTCGCGGCAGCGCGGCACGCTGGCGATGGCGTCGACGCCCGAGGTGCAGGTGTCGCCCGGCGAGACGCCGGGGATGAGCCTGATGAACGTGTCCGACTTCCCGTCCGAGGTCGCGCAGATGGCGCTGAAGACCGCCTCGGCGGCCGCGGCGCCGGAGGTCCGTCGCGCCTACCGCTACCACCAGCTCCCGGCGTCGGCGAAGGTGTCGGCGGTGCGCGTGCTGCCGGAGGTGCGGGTGACGGAAGAGGCGCAGGTGGACGTCTCCGACGAGCGCGTCGTGCTGACGTCGCGGCTCGCGGTGCAGATCTCGCGTGCCGGGGTCTTCTCGGTGAAGCTCGCGGTGCCGGACGGCTTCGACGTCGACTCGCTCACCGGGAAGGACGTCAGCCACTGGGACGAGGTCCGCGATGGAGCGGCGCGCGGCGTGCTGGTCAACTTCGCGCGGCAGGTGCTGGGCGACACACAGCTCAACCTGGTCCTCAGCCGCGCCGAGAAGCGGGTCGAGCCCGAGCTGCGCGTGCCGCGGCTGGCGGTCGACGGCGCCGCGAAGCACGCGGGTACGCTCGTCGTCAGCGGCGAGCGAGGGCTGCGGTTCGTGACGGCCTCGCGCGACGGCGTGACGGAGGTCAACCCGCGCGATCTCGGCATCCAGCAGCCCGGCTGCGCGGCGTTCCGGCTGCTGCGGCCCGACTGGGCGGTGACGCTGAAGACCGAGGTGCTGCAGCCGGTGGTCAAGAGCGACCTCGTCCACCGCGTCGACGTCTCCGAGGGCCTGCTGCGCGTCCGAGCGCACGTCCGCTACGGCATCGAGCACGCCGGCGTGAAGCTGTTCCGGCTGAAGGCGCCGCGCCCCGGCCTGCCGCTGATGATCGCGGGGCGGAACATCGCGCGGGTGCAGGAGACCGACGCCGCGGCGGGACTGTGGGAGGTCGAGCTGCACGGGAAGGTCGAGACCGACTACGCGCTCGACGTGACGTTCCAGGACGCGTTCGACCCGACGACCAACGGCGTGGCGGTCGTGCCGCTGCGGGCGGAGGGCGTGGATGCGGAGAAGGCGTGGATCGTGGTCTTCGCCGGCGGCCGGCTGCAGGTGAAGCCCGGCGAGGTGCCGGCGGGGCTGCGCGCGGAGGACGCGCGCGGAATCCCGGCGTCGTTCGGCGCGGGGGACCTGTCCGGCGCGGTGCTGTGCTACCGGGCGACGGACCTCTCCTCGCCGCTGCCGCTGTCGATCCTGCGCCACGCGGCGGCGGAGGTGCTGCCCGGCCGGGTGCGGTCGGCGCGGCTGACGTCGGTCGTGTCCGACGACGGCCAGATGGTGACGCGCGCCATGCTGACGCTCGACCCCGGCACGCTGCGGTTCCTCGAGATGACGGCGCCCGAGGGCGGCGAGGTGTGGAGCGTGTTCCTCGACGGGCGCGCGGTGTCGCCGCTCTTCGAGAACGGACGGCACCTGATCCCGCTCGAGCGCGGCGGGACCGGGGCGGCGTCGGTCGACGTGATCGTCGGCCACCGCGGCGGGGCGGGCGGCCTGTGGGCGCGGCGCGAGGTGCGCGGGCCGTCGTTCAACCTGCCGCTGGCGGACATCGAGTGGGAGCTCTACCTGCCGCCGCAGTACCGCTACCTCGGCTTCGGCGGGACGCTCGTCCCGGCGCCCGGCGGCGCGGTGGAGGCGGTCGCGTTCCGGCCCGAGGACTACGACCGGATGAACAAGAAGCTGATCGCCGACAACAACGGGATGGCGGTCCAGGTGCTCGAACAGGGCGCGGAGCTGTGGCGCAAGGGGCAGACGGTCGAGGCGCGGCAGGCGTTCGAGTCCGCCGTGGCGTGGTCGCAGGGCCAGCAGGACCTCAACGAGGACGCGCGGATCCAGTTCCGCAACCTGGCGAAGCAGCAGGCGGTGGTCGTGCTCGCCAACCGGCGCAACGCGCTCAAGGCCGCGAACAACGCGGTCGACGACTCCGGCCGCGAGCAGCTGCGCGGGTTCAACGACGGCAACTGGAGCGCCGACTACGCACGCAAGGTCGAGGCCAGCCTCGGCGCGAAGGAAAGCGAGAGCCTCGGCGTCGTCGCTGAGAAGCTGATCGAGCAGCAGCAGGCCGCCGGCGCGGAGATCCGGCCGATCCGGATCACGGTGCCCGTGCAGGGCCGCCGGCTGGTCTTCCGGCGCGACCTCCAGATCCAGCCCGACGCGGAGATGCTCGTGACCTTCCGCGCCGCGGGCGGTCCCTGGGGCGGCGCCCTCGCCTCCGCCGGCATCCTCGCGGCCCTGGCCGCCGTCCTCGCCCTCGCCTCCCGCCTGTGGCTCGGCCCGTCGCGGACGGCGTGAGGGACCCGGCTGCGCAACTTCCGCATGGCCGGCCGGCCGTGGATCTGGCAGAGTGACGGAACGGACGCGGATCCAAACGGTGCGGCGGGACGTTGCGCGCACGGGACAGGAGGCCTCCATGACTTCAGGACCGGCACGGGCGATGGGCACGGGCCTTGCGCGGCGCGGATTTCTGCAGGCGGCCGGGGCGGCCGCGGCGTGGGCGGCGGTTCCGGTGCGCGGGAGGGCGGCGCCCGCCGCGAAGCGGGTCGACACGCGCGTGATCAGCCTCGACCCCGCCTACCACGGCTGGCCGACGCTGGCGCGGCGGTCCAACGGCGACCTCCTGCTCGTGTACTCGGGCGGCCGGGACGCTCACATCTGCCCGTTCGGCCGCGTCGAGATGATGGTCTCGGGCGACAACGGCGCGACGTGGGGCTATCCGCGCGTGCTGCTCGACAGCGACACCGACGACCGCGACGCCGGCGTGCTCGAGACCGCGAAGGGCACGCTGCTGGTCACGACCTTCACGTCGCAGGCCTACGAGCCGTACCTCGCCAAGGCCGCCGCGCGCCCGGCGGGGGATCCGGCGGCATGGCCCGCGGAGAAGCTTGCCCGCTGGAACGCGGCGCACAACCGGCTCGATGCCGCGGGGCGGAAGGCGGAGCTCGGCACCTGGATGATCCGCTCCACCGACGGGGGCCGCACGTGGTCGCCGCGCTACGACAGCCTCGTCAACAGCCCGCACGGGCCGGTGCAGCTCGCCGACGGCCGGCTGCTCTACGCGGGCAAGAAGCTGTGGGCGGATCCGAAGCGCGTGGGCGTGTGCGAGTCGCGCGACGACGGCGCGACGTGGACCTGGCTGGCCGAGATCCCGGCGCGGCCCGGCGACGACTTCGCGGCCTACCACGAGCTGCACGCGGTCGAAACCACACCCGGCGGCCGTATCCTCGTGCAGATCCGGAATCACAACAAGGCCAACGCGCAGGAGACGCTGCAGACGGAATCGGACGACGGCGGCCGCACGTGGAGCGTGCCCCGGGCGATCGGCGTCTGGGGCCTTCCCTCGCACCTGCTGCGCCTGCGCGACGGGCGCCTGCTGATGACCTACGGCCACCGCCGCGCCCCGCTCGGCAACCAGGCGCGCGTCAGCGCGGACGGGGGCCGCACATGGTCGGAACCCCTCCTCGTGTCCGACGACGGAACCTCGGGCGATCTCGGCTATCCGAGCACGGTGGAGCTCGGCGACGGAACGTTGCTGTCGGCGTGGTACGAGCTGATGAAGGGCGGCGACCGCGCGGCGCTCCGCCAGGCGGCCTGGCGGATCGAGGCGTGACGGGCGGTCAGCCGGCGGGCGGCCCGGCGGGAGCCCGCGGCGGCCGGGCCAGCGTCTTGTATTTCCGGTACTGCGCCGCCATCCACAGGGTCTGGCGGACCACCCCCATCAGGATGCGGACGTCGGCGACGGACATCGGGCCGCGGCTGAAGGCGCGCTTGAAGCCGAGCATCATGTGGTCGGCCTTCTCCTCCTTCATGAACCCGATGTCGAGCAGCATGCGCCGCCAGTGGTCGAAGAGCCGCTCCTTCATGTCCGCGGGGGCCTCGGGCGTGCGCTCCACCGGCGGCTCGTAGGCGCCGGCCGCCGCGAACAGCTCGTACGCGCAGACCATCACGGACATCGCGAGATTGAGCGAGAGGTAGTCCGGCGAGCTGGGGATCCGGACCATGATCGAGCACCGCGCCAGGTCGTCGTTCGAAAGGCCGTCGTCCTCGGGCCCGAAGACCAGGGCGGCCGGCGTGTCCGCCGCGGCCGCCAGCAGCCGCGGCGCGGCCTCCCGCGGCGTCAGCGAGTGCTCGCGGTAGAGGCCGGGGCGGGCGGTCGTCGCGGCGACGAGGCCGCAGTCGGCCACGGCCTCCTCGAGCGTTTCGACGCGGCGGCGGCGCTCGAAGACGTCGTCCGCGTGCGCGGCCATCGCGCGCAGCTCGCGCGCGTTCAGGTGCGTCTCCGGCCCGACGAGGACGAGGTTCGCGAGCCCCATGTTCTTCATCGCGCGGCAGACGGAGCCGACGTTCCCCCCGTAGAGCGGGCGGACAAGCACGATGCGGACCTGGTCGAGAAGCGGCATGGCGCGGCATTTTTCCCCGTCCGCCGCGGAAAGGCAAGAGGCGCATCGGGCGAACGCTCACATCGTCTCGAACGCAGCGGTGAGGGTCGAAGGTCCCAGGGTCGAAGGTTCCCAGGTTCAAAGGTTCGCAGGTTCAGAGGTTCGCAGGTTCGGGGCCCGGAGGTGTCAGGTTTCAGGTGTCAGGGAGAAGGAGGGCATTCCGAATCGCAAGTCCGGCCGTCGCGTTTCGTCTTCCGGCTCCCCGCTCCCGGCCCCTCGTCCCCCGCCCCCTCAGCGAGGGGGCGGCGGAAGGTCGTTGCGGCGCGCCTCGCGGGGGCCGAGGCCCATGCGATGCGCGGCCGAGGCGAGCGCGTGCGACGTTGCGGGGCCGGCGAGGACGAGGAACAGCATCAGCAACAGGGACTTCCCGGGGTGCTGCGTTCCGAGGGCGACGGCGGCGAGCAGAAGGAGGGTGACGCCGAAGACGCCGACCTTGCCCGCGGCATGCAGGCGGCAGTAGACGTCGGGCAGACGGATGTAGCCGATCACCGCGACCGCCGAGAAGGCCGTGCCGAGCAGGATCGCGGCGATCGCAACGGCCTGGAACAGCACCGTCACACCCCGCCCTCCCGCCCGCCTCGCCCGGCGAGGTGCCGCGCCAGGGCCAGCGTGCTGATGACGCCCAGGGCGGCGATCGACAGCGCGATGTCGATGTACATCGGCGTCGCGCGGAGCAGCGAGAGCAGGACCAGCGCGGCGATGGTCAGCGCTCCGATCAGGTCGGCGCCGAGGAGGCGGTCGACGACGTTCTCGCCGCGCCATGTCCGCACGACACAGACCGCGATCAGCAGGACGTGGACCGCAAGCGCGGCCTGCAGCACGAATTGGAGGGCCGCGCTCATCGCGGCCCCTCCCCGCCGGCCGAACCCTCGAGAAGGACCCGACGCCGGGCCTGATCGGCCTCCGCCGCACGGGCGCTGGCCTCGACATCGAGGCAGTGGACGTAGAACGTGCCGTCCCGCCCGATCTCGACGACGAGTTCGCCGGGCGTCACCGTGATCGCGTGGGCGCTCAGCGCCAGGCCCGCCTGCGTGCGGCAGCCGGACCGGACCGCCAGGATCCCGGGGCGGATCGGCATCGAGGGGCGGACCACGAGGCGGGCCACCTGGACGCCGCACCGCACGATATCCGCCGCCTGACGGGCCGCGAAACGAAGGGCGGCGAGCGCCACGGTCAGGGGCGCGCGGCCGGTTCCGGGCGCGCGCGGCGGCGACGGTTGCAGCGCAAGCACGCCCGCGGCGACGAGCGCGCCGAGCCCGGGCTTGCCCGGGGGTGCGGAGCCGGACAGCGCCACGTCGGCCCGGAGCAGCGCCCGCCATGCCAACGCGAGCTGGATGATCGGGT